>DASUPR010000469.1:0-4891 GCA_036281015.1 Pyrinomonadaceae bacterium | reverse complement strand
GGCGTCGGCAATACGCGAAGCAAACAGCCGCACAGCGCGCAACGCGTCATCGTTTCCGGGAATTACGTAGTCGATCCCTTCCGGAGAACAGTTTGTATCGACGACCGCGACGATGGGGATGCCGAGTCGATTGGCTTCCGCGACGGCGATCTCTTCCTTCTTCACGTCGATGATGAAAACGATATCAGGCAGCCGCGACATCATCTTGATACCCGAGAGGTTCTTGTTGAGACTCTCGCGCTCGCGATCGAGTTTGATGCGTTCTTTCTTGGTCAGCTTCTCGTAGCGGCCGTCGGTCTGCATGCTCTCGAGATCTTTGAGCCGCTTGATTGACTTCTGAACGGTCTGGAAGTTCGTCAGCAGTCCGCCCAGCCAGCGCTGGTTAACGTAGTACTGGCCGCACTTTTCCGCTTCTTCGCGAATCGCGTCCTGCGCCTGGCGTTTGGTGCCGACGAACAGGACAGTTTTGCCTTTGTCTTCAGCGATGAGATTGGTCACGAAGCCGATGGCTTCGCGAAACATGCGCTGCGTCTTTTGCAGATCGATGATGTAAATGCCATTGCGCTCGCCAAAGATGTATTCCTTCATCTTTGGGTTCCAGCGCCGTACCTGGTGACCGAAGTGAACACCGGCCTCCAGCAGCTCTTTCATGGTTACCGAAACCAAACTAAAGTCTCCTTCTCGTCAATTGGTTTAATGTACTCGCCGCAGCCGCTCGACTTGTCGAAAGCAACCAATCGGGCTGCGACAATGGAATCGGGGAAACTACCGCTTCGAAAACTGGAAGCGTTTACGGGCGCCCTTCTGTCCGTATTTCTTTCGTTCCTTGATTCGCGGATCGCGCGTAATCAGGCCGGCGCGTTTGAGTGCCGGGCGCAGGTCCGGGTTTGACTCGAGCAGCGCGCGCGTGATGCCGTGACGGATGGCGCCTGCCTGTCCGGCCGGGCCGCCGCCGGCGACATTGATCACCAGATCAAACTTGCCGGTGGTTTCGGTCAACTGCAACGGTTGCCGAATGATCATGCGCAAGGTCTCGTTGGGGAAGTAGCGCTCAAACGGTTTGCGGTTTACCTGCACTTCGCCGGCGCCAGGCCGCAAATAGACTCGGGCCGTCGCCGATTTGCGCCGTCCCGTTCCGTAATACTGAATTTCAGCCACAGTAATCTTTCCTCTTATCTACTGCTTTTTACTTTTGGTTTGCTTGGTGAGTAAGGTCGAAGGCTTGCGGGCGTTGGGCTGAGTGCGGGTGCTCGGCGTCGGCGTAAACTTTGAGTTTCTTCGCCATCGCCCTGCCGAGTTTAGTCTTCGGCAGCATGCCCTTGATGGCGAGTTCGAGGACTCGCTCGGGCTTTTTGGCAATCATCTCCTTGGCCGTAATAGTTCTCATACCGCCGGGATACAACGTGTGATGGCGATAGAGTTTTTGCTCAACCTTATTACCCTTCAACACTGCCTTGCGAGCGTTGATGACGATCACGTGATCGCCGAGATCCAGAAAGGGGGTCCACTCCGGACTGCGCTTGCCGGTCAGTATGGAAGCAACTTCAGACGCCAGATGCCCAACGGTTTGGCCGCTCGCATCCACCACGTACCATTTTCGTCTTCCAGCGAGGTCCTTACCGCTGGGGAAGTATGTCGACATAGTTAACTATCTCTGTTTTCAGCGAATAAAACGCGAACGGCTAGAATACCCGCCGCTCGGAAAAGTTGTCAAGGTAACACAGACCACCACCATCCACCAAAAGACCATCTGTTCGCCAACGCTTTCAGCGTTTCGTCGCTATACACACCAAACCCAGGGTTGAAACAACCCTGGGCTGGAACTTGCGAACGCCTTCGGCGTAAGTGGCGAATGCCTTCGGCCTTATTGGCGAAACGCCTTCGGGCCTTAACTGGCGAACGCCTTCGGGCCTTAACTGGCGAACGCCTTCGGCGTTAAGGCCGTGGTTGTTGCCGTTCACTACGGCTTGTCGGGATCGGCGGGTTTCGTCGTGTCGCCGCCGGTGTTTCGCTTCAACTTCGGCGGGGCCGAGGTGTCGGCGGGTTTGGTTTCACCGTCCGGCGTCGTGGTCGTGTCGTCCGGGGTCGGCTGGCGACGTTTCAATGTCGGACGGCCCGGTGCGCCGTTCTCATCAACGGACTGAATCGCGCCCGTCGTCGAGGCACGCGCGTTGGACAGCCGCAACAACCGGTTCTTCACCCGCTGAAACTCCGAACTGCTGATCACATACTCTTCGCGTTCCGGGAAGCGTGCAGCCAGGTTAATGGCCGCCTGTCTGCGATCCGGTGGCGCCGGATGCGTCGCAAACGCTTTCGAAATGAATCCCGGTTTCTTCTTATTCTTGGCTTCGAGCTTCTCAAACATCGTCGCCATCGCGCCCGGGTCGTAACCTGCGGCGTACATGTACTGGACGCCGAGCTTGTCAGCCTCTTCCTCCGCGCCACGGCTGAACTTCATAAAGATACCCAGAAGTCCGATTCCCGCTGTGTTCTGGTAAATCATTCCCGGAATGCCGCCGAGGAAAATCGAAGCGCCCAGCGCGGCGTACTCGAGCAGACCCATCTTCGCCTGGTTCTCAACCGCGTGCCGTGCCGCGACGTGCGCGATCTCATGCGCCATCACGCCCGCGAGCTCGGCTTCGTTATCAGCGGCGAGCAGCAAACCCTTGTTGACGTAAAAGAAACCGCCGGGCAACGCAAACGCGTTAACTTCGTCGGAGTCGATCACCTTGATCGTGAACGGCACCTTCGCATCGGAGTGCAGCACGATGTTCTGGCCCACGCGATTGACGTACTCGGTAATCACCGGGTCGTCGACAAACTTGGCCTGGCGATCCACTTCCGCAGCCGCTTCGCGCCCCTGCCGCACTTCCTTCTCCGTGCCGCCGGAAATCTTGCCTATAAATCCGCCGTTGATGTTGCGTTTGCCGATCATCGCCGGGTCTTCATTCGTGGACAGTGGCTTGGTCGGCTTCGCGGCAGTGGCGGCAGTCGTTTGCGTCTTCTTGGCATCGGCCTGCTTCGCGTCGGTCGTCGCAGTTTGTGTTTGCGTACCGGCTTGTTGTTGTTCGGGTGATTTCGTCGTCGTCGTTTGGGCGAGAGCTATAGTCGAACTCCCCAGCAAAGACACCGCCAGCAGAAGAGCACAAGTGGCACGGGAGAAGTTGTTCATCTCGAAAAAACCTCCAAAGAATCGAACGACCTGAGGGTAGGGGTCTGCGATGTTGTTTTCGCTAAATCCAGACGCGCAGTCTATGATGAGCGGTCTGGCCGCATGGTTGCGCGCCTCAATTTGCGTTTTAACGACCTAAATATACGCATGCCCGCCAAGAAAAGAAAGGAAAAGCCTGCGGTTTCCATCATCGGAACAGGCCGCCTCGGCACCGCGTTGGCATTGGCTCTGTCCGGCCTCGGTTACCCCATCCGATCGGTGGTCGCGCGCCAGATTAAAAACGCTCGGAAGGCCGCGGCGTTGTTAGACGGTAAAGTCGAGGCGTACGCTGCCAACAAGATCCGTTTCCTGCCGCAGGCAGATCTGTTTTTAATCTCCACGCCGGACGATCAGATAGCGAGAGTCGCAGCTCAACTCGCCCCTCTAAATTACGATCCCAAGCCCGTTGTCCTGCACACCAGCGGCGCTCTGTCATCAGAAGTGCTTTCACCTTTACGTTCGAAAGGCTGGGGCACCGGCTCGGTTCATCCGCTGATTTCCGTGAGCGAGCCAAATGCCCCAATCGACGGCGCGTTCTGGAGTGTCGAAGGCGACACCCGCGCCGTGCGCTTAGGCAAAACACTGGTGCGCGATCTCGGTGGCACGAGCTTTTCGATCCGCACCGCTGACAAGCCGCTTTATCACGCCGCGGCAGTGATGACTTCCGGCAATGTCACCGCCCTCTTCGACGTCGCCTTAGAGATGCTGGTCGAGTGTGGCCTGACACGCGAAACTGCCCGCCGGATCCTTCAGCCGTTGCTTGTCAGCACGGTCCATAACCTCGAAACGAAAGATCCGGCCGGCGCACTGACCGGCACCTTTTCACGCGGCGACGTCGAAACGGTGAAGCGACATCTCGCGGCGTTGAAGGACCACGAGCTCGACGCCGCCCTCAAACTTTATCGCCTCCTCGGCGAACGATCTTTGGAGCTGACAAAAAAGCACCCGCGGTTACGCAGATTGCTCGCGGATGGTAAATTCTAGCCGATGCAGCCAACACCAAGCGCGAGTTACAGTCTGACTTTGCGCGTCAAGCTTTCTTCCCGCGCCGGATCACTCGGAGAACTGACGATGGCCATCGGCCGCGCCGGCGGCGACATCGGCGCCATCGACATCGTCACCGTCGGCAACAACTACATCATTCGCGATCTCACGGTCGCCTCCGCGTCGAGGGCGCACGGTGAACAGATCGTCCAGACAGTCAAAGACATCGACGGCGTCGAGCTGTTACAGGTTTCCGATCCGACGTTTCTCATGCACCTGGGCGGCAAGATCGAGGTCGTCTCGAAAGTGCCGCTGAAGACGCGCGCCGATCTCTCAATGGCCTACACGCCCGGCGTCGCGCGCATCTGCGACGCGATCTACAAAGACCCGGAAAAAGCTTTCACGCTGACGATCAAGAAGAATACGGTCGCGATCGTGACCGATGGCACTGCGGTGCTCGGTCTCGGCGACATCGGCCCGGCCGCGGCGATGCCCGTGATGGAAGGCAAGGCGATGCTGTTCAAGGAATTTGCGGGCGTCGACGCGTTTCCGATTTGTTTGAACACGAAAGACCCGGACGAGATCGTGCGCACGGTGAAAACGATCTCGACCGGCTTTGGCGGGATCAATCTCGAAGACATCTCCGCGCCGCGTTGTTTCGAGATCGAAGAGCGGCTCAAGGAAGAGCTCGACATC
>DASUPR010000468.1:0-3463 GCA_036281015.1 Pyrinomonadaceae bacterium | reverse complement strand
GTGGTAGTCAGTGCCCTCGACCGAGTTGGCGTTGAAATACTCTTCACCGATCCAAAAGTAAGGCTTGCCGCGTGGATCGATGTGCTCTGTGATAACGGGCCGAGCGTTCTTGATGCCTTGACGCGTGACTTTCACGCCTTTGATCTCGCCGGGCGGAATGTTGATGTTCAGCAACGTTCCTTCCGGCAATCCTTCCTCGAGCACTTTGCGCGTGGCTACGACGGCGAACGCAGCAGCGTCTTCGAAATCGAAGTTGTCGCGTGCGACCAGACTCAGCGCAAGACCGGGAACGCCGAGAATCGCGGCTTCGAGCGCACCCGCTACAGTGCCGGAGTAAGTCGCATCGTCGCCGAGATTACCGCCGTGATTGATTCCGGAAACGCAGATGTGCGGGCGTTGATCTTCAGAAAGAATTTTGTTGAGTGCGAGCGTGATGCAGTCAGTGGGAGTGCCGTCGATGGCCCAGTGGCGATCGTCGAGTTGTCGGATACGCAGCGGCCGCGCGAGCGTCAGACTGTGTGAAGCGCCGCTCATCTCCGAAGCCGGCGCGACGACATAGACGTCGCCCACCTGTTTCAGGGCTTCTTCGAGTTTGATAAGCCCGTCGGAGTGGATGCCGTCGTCGTTAGTGATCAAAATCCGCGTCATACTCTATTCACATTCAGCACGTCCGGGTCGCACACTCCAGTTTCGGCTGGCTCGCTCACTCAGGAGCCTCCGGTTTTTATTCCTGGTTAAGACGACTGGTGAGATAAGAGTACGGGCCGTTGGCGTGTGTTAGCGGTGAAGCTAATCGCGCGGGATGCGCATTCGGCCTTTTTTCTTGTTGCGCTTGCGGGCCAAGGCTGATTTTAATTTGGCCTTTTGACCGGGCGGAATAAAGAAGGCGTGCTTCTTGGCATCCTTGATAATCTCCTCGGTCATCACTTTGCGCTTAAAGCGCCGCAATGCGCTCTCGATCGATTCACCCTGATTAACAGTAACTATTGCCATTCGATTCTCTGCTTTTCCTTTCTAGATCCTTTGCAGGAGAGCTATTTAACACGCCGGAAGCGCCCGCGGTCAAGTTCGCGCGAGACAAAAGTATAGGTCCTATAGAACATATAGGACCTATACTCTCGCGCCTTGAGTAAACCGGAGGTTAAACCAACACTGCTTCCGCTTCCGCGGGTTCCTCTTTCTTCCGGCCCAGACCTTGAATCTGCACCGGTTTGTCGGCCTCTTTCGCAATTGACTGCTTCTTCAATACCATCTCCTGGTAAAGCTTCCGCATCATGACGGCTTCCTCGTGGGCCGTCTTCGGTCCCTCCATTTGCGGCTTGTTCGGCCGCATCAAATCAACTTCATTCAAAATCAAACCATGTGTTTTATCGGCGAGATGGACGTCCTTGCCGCCCGCGAAGATCTCGTGCCGGCCATGCTCCTGATACCACTTCGCGACGGTCGCATTCTGGTGCATGTTCTCGATGATATTTCTCCAGCCGATACCCGTGTTGTAGGCGCAGAAGGAGATTTCGCCTTCTTGCGTGCCGTACGGGATGATGCACATTTCAGTGCGGCGGAAGTCGTAGTTGAAGAGATCCTGGAACCACATTCCCGCGATAAACAGGAAGTTCCAGCGGTCGGCACGGCGCGCCTGAATGTCCCGCTCCGTGCGATCACCGCTCACCTTTCCGTAATCCTTGCCGGTCAAACCAAACGACTTGTCAAACTTCTTGAAGAGTTCGTACAGCGTGAAGTTTGTCGGCGACTTGTAGGGGTTGTAGTGCTTCAGCAGCGCCAGACCCATCATCAGGTTTGACATCCACTTGCCGCGCGCGGCGTCAGTGATCTTCTGCATGTCTTTGACGAGACCCGGAATGTTCAGGAACTCCGGCACCGGACTCATCTCTTTCGTTTCCTTGTCGATCATCACCGCAGTGCCGACGCCGCAGTTCGGGTGGCAACCGCAGGAGACCTGGCCCCATTCGGCTTCTGGTCCGTGAACGAGGTCGGCGAAGTCGGCGAAGGCGCCCATCAACGAGAGCGGGAACCAATCGCGCGTCGGCTCAGTGATACCGACCTGATCCTTCACGTCGTGCGCCAGGTGCGACAAAGTGTAGCGCTGTTGCAGACGGCGCTGTTCGGTGATCTCTTCGTCGCGGCCGGTGAACGAAACCGGTTGGAACGAAAGGAACGCAATCTTCTTCGGATTGTCGAGCGCGAAGCGAATGATCGATCCGACCTGGTCGTTGTTGATGCCGTTAACGAGCGTGGTGACGAGCACGATCTCAACGCCCGCTTCGTGCAGGTTGTTGATCGCTCTCATTTTTACGTCGAACAGGTTGCCGACCTGGCGGTGGCTGTTCGCGTCGTTGCCGATACCGTCAAACTGGAGATAGACGTAACGCAGACCGGCGGCAGCAGCTTCGCGACAGAACTCTTTGCTCTTGGCAAACTCGATTCCGTTCGTCGCCGCCTGCACGCTGTTGTAACCAACCTTGCGCGAGTACTTGATCGCTTCGATGAAGTGCGGCGAGATCGACGGCTCACCACCGGAGAACTGCACCGACATCTGGCGGCGCGGCTTGATCGTGATCGCGTTGTCGAGAATCTCTTTGATCTCGTCCATGCTGAGTTCATGAACAAAGCCAACCTGGTTGGCGTCCATGAAGCACGGGTCGCACATCATATTGCAGCGATTAGTGAGATCGACGGTGAGCACGGCGCCACGGCCATACTTAACGGTGCTCGAACCGTGGTTATGAAGTTTCTCGTCGTTGTGCGCGTCGATGTCGCGGCCTGGGAACATCGTTTCGATGTGTGTCAGGAAGCGCGAGTCGATGGCCATCATGTCTTCGAAGTGGCCGTGAACCGGACAATCCTTGATCATCCAGATCTGCCCGTCGCGTTCGATAATCGTCGCCTTGATTTCGCCGACTTTCTCGTTGATCAGAACGCTGACGTCTTTCTTGCCGCTCAGGATCTCTTCACGTGCTTCAATCACGCAGTTGGGACAAAGCGAATCAGTGGTGCGCGGCCAGCCGAGAGTCGGCTTGCTCTTTTGCCACGATTTCAGCAGGGGCTTGTCCGACCATTTTGGGGTAAAAGAAGGATTGGGCTTGTATTTGTTTACCGATTGGATTGCATTAAAAAGGCCTTGCGCGATCAGGGTCAATCCTCTTTCAGCGTGCTTGATAGGTCGCATCGTTTGTCCGTCCAGTCTCCTCAGTAGATGTGAATTATTGCTGTCTCGGCAGACTACAGCCTTCGCCAAGACCGCGTCCTTATCGGCAATGACTGTGCCGCCGCCGTAACTGAAGCTAAGTTCAATTATTTCTACGTTTAGGTTTTGAGCGCCTGTGCGGCAGCCGTATCCAAGTGCCACAGAGGTTTAGACGTGTGTCGTTTAGCTACGGGATCGGGCAGGGTTTACGGCTTTGGGTCGCCGCCCATGGCAGCACGCATTGCGACGATGATGGGG
>DASUPR010000467.1:0-3495 GCA_036281015.1 Pyrinomonadaceae bacterium | reverse complement strand
ACGATGGATCTCCGCCAGCTCGAGATACGGATCGACCTCGGCTTTAATGGTGATGATTTCGTTTTCTCTGGTTAGTCGATCTAGAAATGTGCGCAGGCTCGGATGCATCTAGGGTTTGTCCGCCGCCTTTTCGACTGTTCGTGGACGCGCGCGCGTTGCGGCCGCCGGTTCGGCCAGACGCTTCTCGATCTCGTCGTGAGCGATCTCGGCTGCTTCGGCGACGTAAAGCTGGTGCGATTCGCGAAATGGTTTGATCAGATCGAGTGACTGCGCGTCGCCGATGCGCGCGAGTGCTTTGAGCAGGCCGGCGTTCACGCGCGGCGGGTTGTTTGTTTTCTTCAGGAATGGATAAAGCAGATCGGGGCTTTCCAATTCTGTTAAGTAACCGATCGCCTGGTCCTGTCGGCCGGAGTCGAGATCTTCGACGACGCGATACAAGGCTTCTGCGCGGCCCATGCGGTACAGGGCCCAGTCGAGGGCGAGACGGACTTCTTTGTTCTTTTCCTGGAAGTGGTAGCCCTCGACGAGTTTGCGCTGATCGGTTGCGGCGAGGCGGGCGAGTGCTTCGGCGCTGCGGCGGCGGACGTTCGCGTCGAGGCTGCTAAGGCCTTTAGCGAATTCCGCCGGGTTTGAACGCGCGTCGACGCCGTCGATATCGACCGTTTGAGCGTAGGTAGCGCTAGCGAGAGCGAGCGGGAGAAGAGTTACAAGAATTAATAAAACCAATCTCATTGCTGTTGCTTCTTTCGCAGGAGAGCAGTGTTTAGATCAAGCTCCGTCATGGGAATTACTTCCACGTTCGGATACTTCTTTTGCAGCTCGGGGAGAAACAACTTTGCGTTTCCAACGATGATGATATTACTCGTCTTTGCATCCAGCCGGGTACCCGCAAACTTCTGCACGTCCGCGGTCGTGATCGCCTGCACATTATTTATGTAGCGATTGATCTCGTCCAGACTCAAACCATACAACGCCAACGACGCCACCTGGCTTACAAGCCCGTTCACCGTTTCGAGGTTGCGCGAAAAGCCTCCGATCAAAACGGCCTTGCGCGGCGTGAGCTCGACGTCAGCCGGCGGCGCACTCGACAAACGGCCAATCTCGCCCAACAACAAATCCGCGACCTGCGCGCCCGACTCGTTCTTCGTTTGCGCCGAAGCCACGAATGGACCAACATCGCGGCGCGTGTCCAACTGGCTGCCCGCGCCGTAACTCAACCCGCGCTTGATACGAATCTCCTGATTGAGACGGCCTGAATAACCACTCAAAACCGAATTCGTAACGATGCCGCGGAAGTAATCCGGATCGCGTCGATTGATGCCCGTGCGCGCAAGGTAAACTGCGGCTTGTCCAGCGTCTGGCTTATCGATCACCACAACGCGCCCGGCTTTTGGCGCCGCAGCTTTCGTCCCACCGTCGACCGACGGCAGCGGTGTGGTTGGTTTTTGCCAGTCGCCGAAGTACTTGGTCGCGAGCGCGAAGCCGTCTTTCGCCACGATGTCGCCGCCAATCACGAGGATCGCATTGTCGGGACGGTAGTAGCGGCCATGCATCTTTGTAATGTCCGCCGCGGTGATGCGCGTCAACGATTCCGTCGTTCCACTCAGCGGATGACCATAAGGACTATCGCCGAACACGACTCGCGCAGCCACAAAGCGCGCGATCGAACCCGGGTCGCCCAGCGCAAGCGTTAAGTTGTCGAGATACTGCTGTCGCAAACGCTCGACCTCTTCACTCTTGAACGTCGGACGCCGCACGACGTCAGCCAGGATCTCCATCGCCTGCGAAATCCTCGCCGACATCACGCCGACCTGCGCAACCGACGAATCCCAGCGCGCGCCCGAGTCGAGCGAACCGCCGAGGCTCTCGATCTCCTGCGCGATCTTCGTGGCGTCGCGGCTTTGCGTTCCTTTCGTGAGCAGGCTCGCGGTCATGTCCGCCAAACCCGCCAGCTCAACCGGATCGGCTTCACCACCGTTCTTGACCAGCAGTTGCGCCGAGATCAGTGGCGACTCACGCCGCTCGATCACGATCACGCGCAATCCGTTCGGCAATGTCTGTTCGGCTGGTTTGGGAAACGTTCCCGAACGCGGCGGCGCTGGTGGTGGAGGCGTGGCCTGTGGCGTTTGCGCGCTGCCGGCAAACGAAAGCGTCAACAACAAGGCAAGAATCGCAAACAAACGTTGCATGGTGCTCATTGGCCCACCTCCTTCGCCTGCTTCGCAGACTCCGGCAGGTAGTAGATCACCATCCGATTCTCATCCGTGAAATACTTCTTCATCACACGCTGCACATCCGCCGCGGTCACCGCCTGCAAGCGTGCGAGATCCGTGTTCACTCGAGCCGGATCTCCCAACAACACCGCTGCTTCACCAAGCGCGAGCGCTTTTCCATTGCTCGTCTCACGCTGCCGTAGCTGCTCCGTGATGATCTGATTCTTCGCTTTGTCCAACTCAGCCGCCGAGACCGGCGCGTCCTGAAGCTTCTTGATCTCCGCCAGCAACGACTTCTCCGCTTCTTCGGGTTTCTTGCCCACTGACAGAATCGCCAACAAGATAAACAAACTCACGTCTTCACGTGTCTCGGAAGTCGAATCCGCTTCGGCCGCTAACTGCTGCGTGTAAATCAACTGGTTGTACAACCGCGACGACTCGCCCGCTGAAAGAATCGCATCGGCAACGCGCAAAGCATCGGAATCCGCATCGGCCTGGCGGGGCGTCAAATAAGTCAATCCAACTGCCGGAAGATCGTTGCTGCCGTATTCCGTAAAACGTGCTTCCTTTTGCCGTGCCGGCTCTTTGGTTTGCACTCGCGGCAGCGGGCGGTTCGGTTTGGGTATCGGCGCGAAATACTTATCAACCCACGCGTCGAGTTGCTTGGGATCGAAGTCGCCAACGACGACGAGCGTGGCGTTATCGGGCCGGTAATAAGTCGCGTGAAACTGTTGCACGTCCTGCAGCGAAGCGGCGTCGAGATCTTCAATGCTGCCGATGGTCGGACGTTTGTACGGGTGTGCGGCGAACGATCTCTGTTGCAGTAGATAGAAGAACTTGCCGTACGGCGGCGCAAGTACGCCTTGCCGATACTCTTCTTTAACCACATCGCGTTCCGACTTGAAGTTCGCGTCGTCGACATTCAGACCTGAAAGACGATCCGCTTCCGCCCAGATCAACGTCTCCAAATAATTCGACGGCACGACTTCGAAATAAACCGTCACATCGTCATTGGTGAACGCGTTATTGAACCCGCCAACGTCTTCCGTGAGCCGATCCATCATCTCCGACTTCATGTTCTTCGTGCTCTTGAACATGATGTGCTCGAAGAGGTGCGCAAAGCCGCTGCGCTTGTCGGGATCGTCTTTGGAACCGACGTGATACCAGACCTGAATCGCGACCGTCGGGCTGGAAGGATCCGGCGCGGCCAGAACGCGCATGCCGTTGGCCAGCGTCCGGTCGGTGTACTTGAGCTGCGGCATTCGCGTTTGCGCGAAGCCGG
>DASUPR010000466.1:0-13926 GCA_036281015.1 Pyrinomonadaceae bacterium | reverse complement strand
AAACAGCGGCCGCGCTCGTGCGCGACGGCCGCGAGATTCTGTCGTCTGTGATCTCTTCGCAGGTCCCCATTCACAAACGCTTCGGCGGCGTCGTCCCCGAACTCGCGTCGCGCGAACATCTCGACAAGATCGTTCCCGTGGTTAACGAAGCGTTCGAACGCGCGGGCCTGACCGCGCGCGACGTCGACGGCATCGCGGTGACTGCCGGCCCGGGGCTCGTTGGCTCGTTGCTCGTCGGCGTTTCGTACGCAAAGGCGATGGCTTACGCGTTGAACAAACCGTTCGTCGGCGTGAATCATATCGAGGGTCACATCTACTCGGTGGCGTTTGAAAATCCGCCGATCGAATATCCGGCCGAGGCGTTGATCGTCTCCGGCGGGCACACAAACATCTTCCTGATTCCCGAACCCGGCAAGTACAAAGTGTTGTCGCGCACGCGCGACGACGCGGCTGGTGAAGCGTTCGACAAAGTCGCGAAGCTGCTCGGGCTCGGTTATCCCGGTGGTCCAATCATCGAGCGCCTCGCGCGCGAAGGCAATCCGCACGCGGTGCCGTTCTCGTTGCCGCGCATGGGCGACGGTTTGCCGGATTTCAGTTTTAGCGGATTGAAAACGGCGGTCACGAAGCACGTGCGCGAGAGCGGATTGACGCCGGTCGAAAACGGCGGCGAGCCGTCGCAACCGATCAAAGATCTCGCAGCCAGTTTTCAACACACGGTGGTGCAATCGTTGGTGAAGACGATGGAACGCGTCGCCGAAGAGAACTACCCGCGGACCCTGATCATCGCGGGTGGCGTAGCATGCAACGGCAAGCTGCGCGAAGTGGCAAGGGAAATGGCCGCGAGGCTGGAGCTTCCGGTCTACTTCCCTTCACCGCACCTCTCCACCGACAACGCCGCCATGATCGCCGCCGCCGGAACCGTGAAACTGCAAGCTGGTCAACACGACGGTTTAGATCTCAACGCAGATGTAACGTTGAGGCTTCAGAACATGGACCTGGCGGAAGAGGCGGCTAAACGCGCAGGGGTTCGCTACCGTCTCTAAGCGGAAAAGGGATTTAAGAACATCTCTTAAGAAGGATTTTTAGGAAGATGGCCTCGTCACGCGAGGCCTGGGGGGCTTATCAACCCTCTATGGTGCTCATCGCGGTGACGGCACGTTTTTCGTATGCCGCAATGGTCGCGATGTTTTTCTTCTCCACCTCCGTCAGGCTCGCTTCCGTGAAGTCCGGGTCCGCTTTGTACCACGCGAAACTGGAGAAGTATTTTTGTAGCCACGGCTCCTTGAAGACCTTGCCGTGACGCGCGTAGATCTCCTGTCGCATCTGGCTCGCGTCTTCCAAAAATAAACCGTCAAGAAGCGCGCGCGTGATCGGCTTCGTGCTCAACTCCTCGTGAATGCGGTTCTCGTACCTGACGATCGTTTCGACGTTGAGCTTGTCGTTGCCGGAAAGATCTTCGTCTTTGAAGTTCTCACTCGGGTTGTACCACGGCTGCGTGTAGAAATACTGCTGCAACCAGTCAGCGCGAAACATGCGGCCGTGACGCGCGTAAATCTCGTTTCGCAACAGTCGCAGCTCGTGCAAACTCAAACCCTGCAACATCTGCTCGGAAATCCTTCTGTTCTCGAAGAATTCCATGTCGCCCGGCAACAACGCCACGCGACGCTGCTTCTTCTGCGCGCCGCTCAACACTTCGAGGTTCTTGCGCTCGATGGCTGAAAGCTTCTTCGCGTCGTACTTCTCGTTTGGAGAATACCAGTAGCGCTCTTCGAAATACTGCTGCAACCAAGGCTCGTCGTCGAAACGTTTGCCGTGAATCGCTTCAACTTCCGCCAACAAAACTTTCCACTCAGCGCCGCTGTGCTTTCCGAGTTTGCGAGCGGGAATTGCGCGGTCGCGCCAGTAACGCATGTCGCCGGGCTGGATCGTATCGTGCTTCGCGGCCTCGGCGATGCGAATCACGTCGAGGTTGCGACGCTCAGTCTCGTTGAGCATCGAGTTTTTGAACTCGGCGCTGGGCTTGTACCACGGCTGCTCTTCAAGAAACGACTTGATCTCGGCGTCCTTGAAGATGCGGCCGTGACGTCCAAACACCAGGCCGCGCAGAAACTTCAACTGAAATAGTTCGAGTTCCTGGACCTGCGCTTGACTGATCGCTTTGTTGCGGAAGTCAAAATCCTTCCACTTCTCAACATCGTATTGGGCGTTTGCGGTGAGGGCCAGAACCAGGACCAACGCGCACAGCGAGAAAGCCATGCGCAGGCGTCGGGAGAACGGGGTCATAAAATCCTCCAAACAGAATCAGCCAAAAATGTCGCGCACTTTGTCGACCAGACCCTTGTCTTCGAGATCCTTGGTTTCAACTTCGGCCAACTGCTCCAGCAGTTTTCGCTGTTCCCTGGTCAACGAGGTCGGCGTCATCACGGTCACGGAAACAAACAGGTCGCCTTTGCCACGCCCGCCGAGCGCCGGCATTCCTTTTCCACGCAGGCGAAACACCGTGCCGGTTTGCGTGCCTGTCGGAATCTTGAGCTTCTCTTCGCCGTCGAGCGTCTTCACCATGATGTCCGCACCCAACGCGGCCTGCGCGAACGTGATCGGCACGGCCTCGTAAAGGTTGCTACCTTGTCGCTCAAACTGGTCGTGCTCGGCAACGTGGATCACCACGTACAGGTCGCCCGGCGCGCCACCCTGCATACCGGATTCGCCTTCACCAGAAACGCGTAATCTCGACCCGGTTTCGACACCGGCCGGGATTTTTACTTCCATCTGCTTCTCGCGTTCGACGCGTCCCGCGCCTTTGCACGTCTCGCAAGGATCCTTGATCACGCGGCCCGCGCCACGACACACATGGCACGTGCGAGCCACTGAAAAGAAGCCCTGCTGATAACGAACCTGTCCCGAGCCTGAACACGTCGAACAACTCTCCGGCTGCGTACCGGCTTTCGCGCCCGAACCTTTACACGTATCGCAAGTCTCGAGACGCGGAATGCGGAGTTGCGCCGTCATGCCCTGCGCCGCTTCTTCGAGCGAGATCTCCAGGTCGTAACGAAGATCGGCGCCGCGTTGCGCGGTCGAACGCCGCCCACCGCGCGCTCCGCCAAACACATCGCCAAACCCGAACAGGTCGCCGAGAATGTCTTCAATGCCGCCAAAGCCCGGCGCGCCCCAGTTCCCGGCGCCCGCGCTACTCGAAACGCCCGCGTGTCCAAAGCGATCGTAACGCCGGCGCTGTTCCGCGTCGGACAAGACGCTGTAGGCTTCGGCCGCTTCCTTGAACTTCTCTTCCGCGGACGCGTCGCCCGGGTTCTTGTCGGGGTGATACTTCACTGCCAACCGCCGGTACGCACTCTTGAGCTCCTGCTCGGTGCACGTGCGGCTAACGTTTAAAACTTCGTAGTAATCTCTTTTGCTGCTCATTCTTAAACTTCACTCGTTGTCGCATCCGTCGCTGCGTTCAGCATCGCGGATGTGAGTTGTCCGGCGACAACTTCCAAATTCGTGAGTGCCTTCTTAATATCGTCGACCCGGTCTTCCTTCAATGCCGCTTCGGCATCAGCAAACGCCTTTTCGGCATACTCCTGCTGGTCTTGCGCCAGCATCCCACCAAACTTCATAAACGACTTCTTTGTGTTTCGCAGTAACGAATCAACACGATTCCTCATCATCGCCGTCTCTTTGGCGCTGCGATCGGTGTCGGCAGATTCCTCAGCCTCGCGAATCAGACGATCGATCTCGTCCGGCGCCAAACCCGACGTCGGCGAGATGCGCATCTGCTGCTCGCGTCCCGTCGTCTTGTCCTGCGCCGACACGGAAACGATCCCGTTCGCGTCCACTTCAAACGAAACCTCGATCTGCGGCACGCCGCGCGGATTCGGCGGAATTCCCACGAGCTCGAACTTGCCCAGCGAACGATTCCCTTTCGCCACCTCGCGCTCGCCCTGCAAAACGTGAATCTCTACCGATGACTGGTTATCGACAACGGTTGTAAACGTCAGGCTGTTGCGCAGCGGTATGGTCGAGTTGCGCTCGATGATCTTCGTAAACAACCCGCCGCGGGTTTCCAGTCCCAGGCTCAACGGCAGCACGTCGAGCAGCACGATGTCTTTGACGTCGCCGCTCAGAACGCCACCCTGAATCGCGGCGCCCATCGCGACCACTTCGTCCGGATTGATCTCCGCCGACGGCTTGCGTCCGAAGATCTTCTCGACGGTTCGTTCGACGATCGGCGACCGCGTTTGGCCGCCGACCAGTATCACTTTGTGAATGTCCGACGGTTGGAGCTTCGCGTCTTTCAACGCCGTCTGACACGGTTCGATCGTCTGTTCGACGAGATCGGAAACCAGTGTTTCAAACTCCGCACGCGTCAGCGTTTTGTTGAAGTGCTTCGGGCCCGACGCGTCCGCGGCGATGAACGGCAGGTTGATCGCCGTTTCAGTCGCGGACGAAAGATCGCACTTGGCGCGTTCCGCAACTTCCTTCAGCCGCTGCAAAGCCAGCCGATCCTGTCGCAGATCGATTCCCGTGTCGGCGAGAAACTGACTGGCCATCCAGCTCATGATGCGTTCGTCGAAATCTTCGCCACCGAGAAATGTATTGCCGGAAGTGGACAGCACCTCGAACACGCCGTCGTTCATTTCAAGGATCGAGATATCAAACGTGCCGCCGCCGAGGTCGTAAACCGCGATGCGTTCCGAGTCTGATTTGCCGAGACCATACGCGAGCGCCGCGGCCGTTGGCTCGTTGATGATGCGTTCAACTTTCAGTCCAGCGATCTTGCCCGCGTCTTTGGTCGCCTGCCGCTGCGTGTCGTCGAAGTAAGCGGGAACGGTGATGATCGCGTCCGTCACCGCCTCGCCGAGAAAGTCTTCGGCGGCTGCTTTGAGACGCTGCAAAACGATCCCCGACAACTCCGGCGGACTGTAATTCCGTCCCTGCACCTTCACGCGCGCGTCGCCGTTTGGCGAATCCACGATCTCAAACGCCGAAGTCTCGCGCATGCGTTGGACTTCCGTCGAGTTGAACTTGCGGCCGATGAGTCGCTTGACGGCGTAGACCGTGTTGGCGGCGTTGGTCACTGCCTGACGTTTCGCGATCTGGCCAACCAGACGTTCGCCTCGTTCAGTGAAACCGACAACTGTGGGCGTCGTGCGGCCACCTTCTTTGTTGGGCACGATCTGCACTGCGCCGCCTTCGAGCACCGAGACGCAGCAGTTCGTGGTGCCTAAATCGATGCCAATAGCTTTTCCCATCTATCCAGGTTTACTTTCGTGTCGCAACTTTCACCAGGGCGGGACGAATCAACTTATCGCCAAGGCGGTAGCCCGCAACGATCTCCTGCATAACAGTGTCGGGCTCGTACTCGTCCGTAGCTTCCGTGACCACTGCTTCATGAACGTGAGGATCAAAAGGCTCTCCGACTGAGGGGATCGGCTTAACTCCCAGCGCGTCGAGCACGCCGTTGAGTTGTTTCCAAATCAGATCAACGCCACTCAAAAAGTGGCGAAACTCGTCCGACTCCGCCGCTTCGACCGACGACTCGGATTCGAGCGCGCGTTTGAGATTGTCGGAAACCGGCAGCAACTTAGCGGCGACATCGGCCACCATGCGATTGTAAGTTTCGTTGCGTTCGCGCTCAACGCGTTTGCGGTAGTTCTCAAAATCCGCCTGGCGGCGCGCGAGCTGGCTTTTCAACTCCGCGTTCTCCGCTTCCACCCGCTTCAGTTCCGATCGCGTCGCGATCAACTCGGCCCTGTCCGGCCCGCCAACCTCGCCTAATGTTTCCGACGGCTCTGAAGGCGAAACCGCGTCCAGTGAGGCGTCGTCCTCGTCGATGGAAAAAACCTCGTCGTTATCGATGTCGGGATCTACTCTATCCATTGCTGATGCGTCATCTACGGAACCGCCTTCGTCTTCAGCGTCCGTGAATCTGATCGGAATGCGGTAAGGCTTGTCTTTCCTGTCTGATTTCATTAGTAGGCAGGATCTGAATCGTTACGCTTAAGGGGCGGCCTGTTCTCCGAGGCGATGTTCAATCAACCGCGCCATGTAGTTTACCATAGCCATAATCCGCGCATATTCAATTCTCATGGGCCCAACAACGCCCAATGTGCCGACGCCGCCGTTTTGTCCGACCTGATATGGGGCGGTGATTAGGGCGCAACTCCGCATCGAGTCTGTGGGGTGCTCGCGGCCGATGACGACATGCACGTCGCCGGAGTACGGATGCTCGTGAACACACTCGTTGAGAATCTTGATCAGCCGCGACTTCTCTTCAAACATCCGGAAGAGATCGCGCATGCGTTCGACGTCGTCGAAGTCGGGCTTGGTCAGGATATTTGAAGCGCCGTCCACGTAGACATCGCCGCCGCTCGTCTCCTCGCCCTCGAGACTCCGCTCGCAGAGCAGCACCGCGTTTTGCAGTAGTCGATCGTAAAGCGCTTTTTCCTCTTTCATCAGGTCCACGATCTCGGATCTGATGGTCAGCAGGCTCTTGCCGCTGAATTCCGTGTTCAGGTAGTTGGCGGTGCGGTCGAGTTCGTCCTGCGAGAACTCGTCAGAGATGCGGATGACCTTGTTATGAACGATGCTGGCGGTCGAGACGAGCACGACCAGGATGCGCTTGTCCGGCAGTTGCACGAAGTCGATGTGCTTCAGGCGGTTCTCGCCGAGCGAAGGTGAAATAACGATGCCGACGTTCTGCGAAAGCGCCGAGAGAACGTGCGACGCCGTTTCCATCAGGCGGTCCGGCGACGACGACGGATCGAATTCGTTGACTGAAAACAGGTGATCGATCGCCTTTAGATCGCTTCGCGACAGGCGCGCCTCGCCGAGCATGTTGTCGACGTAGTAACGGTAGCCTTTGTCGGTCGGCACGCGGCCCGCAGAGGTGTGCGGCTGGTCGACAAAGCCGGCTTCTTCGAGTTCGCCCATCACGTTTCTAATCGTCGCGGGGCTCCAGCCGTAACCGTGGGCGAAGCGATCAGACAACACGCGCGAGCCGACGGCCTCGCCGGTCACCAGATGCTCCTTGATCAGCGCCGCGAGCAGGATCTCGGCGCGGGAGTCCAGGACGCCCTTTTCCGTGGCTTGCATGTTGGAGGCTCGACGGGGCATAGAATTAGCGCGTTTTGCAGTATAAATGTTTTGTCCAGAGATTGCACAGATCGGGCGTAAACCCCTGTGTTTTAGAGACTTCCGGCCGCCCTCCCGCCGCGGGTTGACGGTTCTACTTTCCCGTCCTTAAGATTGAGCCCTCCTTTTCGGGTCCGGCAGTACGCGACAGTGTCTGGGCGGTTCGGCAGTACTCACATGAACGAAGTAACTAAATATTTCGCCGACGCGTTTCGTCATATGGGCGGTAACCGAGGCCTGCCTTCGATCGAAGTGCGCTTTTATCCCTACGCCGGACTCCGACACACGATTCGTTTGCGCTCGGGACGCGTCTATGTGCGTCTCTCGGATATCTGCAAGGAAGCATCACCCGATGTTTTGCGTGCGCTGGCCTGGATTCTCGTCGCGCGGCTCTTGGGAAAGAGAGTGCCAACGATTCACGACCGCGTTTATCGCGACTATTCGTTGACTCCGGACGTGATGCGCTCGTCGGACCTTGCGCGTCGCGGGCGCGGGCGCAAGATGATCTCGACGGCACACGGCGAGGTTTACGATCTCGACCGGATGTTCACCAAATTGAACCGGCGTTACTTCGACGGGCAGATTCCGAAGCCTACGATCACCTGGTCACAACGACGCACGCGGAGCATTCTCGGTCATCACGACCACATCTACGACAGCATCACGATCAGCAAGACACTCGATTCGAAAGACGTGCCCGAGTGGTTTGTCGAATACATCCTTTATCACGAGATGCTGCACATTAAACATCCGGCGCGATTGATCAAAGGACGGCGTTACTATCACACCAGCGCGTTTCGTCTCGACGAGCGGCGTTTTCCGTATTACGAGCAGGCGCAGAAGTGGTTGGACCGCCTGGCGCGACTGCGCCGCGTGCCCCGCGCGCGTGCTGCCTAATCGAGCGGCGTGAATTTGTGGAACTATCCCGGTAGCTCCGAGTGAATACAACCGAGGTAGGTGGGCTCCTCAAAAAGGGTGGTCGCTCTGGACACGGATTCAGACCGGCCGCCCTATTTATTTGAATCATTTGATCCGTGTTAGACTACGCCCTTTTGTAAACACTCAAATTTTAGACGGAGAATTCAGTTATATGGCTATTCCTGCAACCCAGATACGACGCGGCATGGTTATCGTTTTCGAGGGCCAACCCTGCAAGGTCGTCGAGTTTCGGCACCACACGCCCGGCAACCTGCGCGCGATGGTGCAGACCAAGCTGCGAAACATTCGTACTGGCTCGTCTTTTGAACATCGCTTCCGCTCCGCCGACACCGTCGATCGCGCGACGCTCGAACAACACGAGATGGAATATCTCTATTCCGACGGCTCGCACCACCACTTCATGAACACCGAGAACTACGAACAAACCGCGCTGAGCGAAGACGATCTCGGCGATGCGGCGCAATGGCTGATGCCTGGCTTGAGACTTCAGGCGGAGTTTTATGAAGGCGCTCCGATCGGTATCGACCTGCCGCCGTCGATGGAGCTGACCGTGGTCCAAACCGAGCCCACGTTGAAGAGCGCGACAGTTTCCAACGTCAACAAACCCGCCACGCTCGAGAATGGCGTGACGATTTCGGTTCCACCGTTCATCAACGAAGGAGATCGGATCAGAGTGGATCCGACGGAAGGGCGTTACATCGAGCGGGCGAAATAAATGTACCTGGCCTACAGCTTACTGTTATCGCTGGGCCTGCTGCTATTCTCACCTTACTTCCTTTTTCAGGCGCTCGCGCATCGCAAATACATCGAGGGTTTGCGCGAGCGTCTTGGTTTTCTCCCGACAATTGAGAATCGACCGGTCGTTTGGCTGCACTGTGTTTCTGTTGGGGAGACGCAGGCGGCGCGTCCGCTGGTGGAGCGTTTGCGGAAGGAGTTGCCGCAGAGCACGCTTGTGGTTTCGACTGTGACGTTGACGGGGCAGAGGCTCGCGCGAGATCTGTTTCGTAATCACGCCGAGAAGGTCTTTTATTTTCCGTTTGATTGGCGATGGTCCGTGCGCCGTGCGCTTGGAGCTGTGAATCCGGCGGTGGTGTTGGTGATGGAAACGGAGTTGTGGCCGAACTTCTTGCGCGAGTGTAAGGCGCGAGAGATTCCTGTGGCTTTGGTTAATGGAAGGATTTCGCGCAAGTCGTTTGGACGGTATTTACAGATCCGGTTCTTTTTGCGGCGTGTGCTGGCGTGTTTGAGCATGGCCGTGATGCAGTCAGAACGCGATGCTGGTCGCATACGAGAGTTGGGGATGCAGGCGGATAGAGTTTTTATCGCGGGAAACTTGAAGTTCGAGTCAAGTTACAGGGATCAGAATACCGATGTGAAAGAGCGATTTCGGTTGCAGAGTGATGTGCCGCTGGTGCTTGCTGCGAGCACGCATGCGCCGGAAGAGAAGATTGTATTGGAGAGTTTTCTGAAGCTTCGGGAGTGGGGGACGGTGCGGCTGATGTTGGCGCCGCGGAAGCCGGAGCGGTTCGATGAAGTTGCGGAGTTGATTCGAGCGTCGGGGTTGAGTTGGGCGCGAAGGACGAGTGCGCCGTCGGAGAGTGATGCGACGGCGTCTGTGATTTTGCTCGATACGATTGGAGAGTTGCCGGCGATCTATTCGTTTGCGAGTGTGGTGTTTGTTGGTGGAAGTATTGTCGATCGCGGGGGACACAACGTTCTTGAGCCGGCGGCGCATGGAGTTGCGGTGATCACCGGCGCGCATACGCACAACTTTCACGCGATTGTTGACCTGTTGAACGAAGCGCAGGCGATCGTTCAACTGCCGCCGGTCGAGGGTGAAGAGGCGGTGGTGAAGTTGAGCGAGGTCTTGGAGCGCGTGTTGAGCGAGGCCGGGTGGAGGGATGAATTAGGGCGCCGTGCAAAGACGCTCGTGATCGAACATCAGGGCGCCGCCGAACGAACGATGAAACTGATCGCGCCGCTTTTGTCTACATGAAGTCGTCAATTTCCACATGAAGTCGTTGATCCTGCCGCCGCTCAGTGCCTTGTACAGCGCCGTCACGCGCACGCGTGTTTCGCTCTACGAACGTGGCACCTTCCGCACGACCAAACTCGATCGGCCTGTGATCAGCGTCGGGAACATGACCGTTGGCGGGACGGGGAAGACGCCGCTGGTTGAGTGGGTTGCGAAAACGCTTGCTGGGGCCGGTAAGAAAGTCTGCATACTGACGCGTGGCTACGGACGTCAGCATCCCGAGCGTCAGGTGATCGTTTCAGATGGTCAGGCGATACTGGCGACGCCGGCCGAAGCAGGCGACGAACCCTACCTGCTCGCGAGTAATCTGCTGGGACTGGCGGCGGTGATCTGTAACGCCGATCGCATCAGCGCCGCACGCGATGCGATTGAAGTGTTCGGCACCGAATGCTTCGTTCTCGACGACGGCTTCCAACACCTCCGCCTCGCCCGCGATCTGAACATCGTCACCATTGACGCCACCGATCCGTGGGGCGGCGGACAGCTTCTCCCCTACGGCCGCCTGCGCGAACCACTCTCCGGCCTACGGCGCGCAGACTGCGTCGTTCTCACTCGCTGCGATCAAGCACCCGACGTCAACCCATTACTCGAACAAATCCGTTCTTTCATCGGTTTTAATCCCGTGTTCCAATCGACCATGAAACCGAGGCGCTCACCGCTTCCAGACGGTCCCGTCGCAGCGTTTTGTGCTGTCGGAAACCCAAACTCCTTTTTCGAACAACTGCGAAACAGCGGCTACGAAGTAGTCGTCGAGAAAGCCTTCCGAGACCATCACGCCTACACACAAAAAGACATCGACACTCTTACAGACGCAGCCACTCGCGCCGGCGCCCAGTCCCTGATCACCACGGCCAAAGACGCGGTGAAGCTTCGCGCACTCAAGTTTTCACTGCCTTATTCTGTTTTTGAAGTTGAGATCGCGGTCAAGGACGAAGAGCTTTTCAAAAATCTCCTGCTCACAGCGGCTGCGGTGGCGTAGCCGTAGGAACTGGTGAAGGTTTTTGCTCCGGCGTTTTCGTCGCTGCGGGCGAGGGTACGATCACTGGCACGCTACGCGTCGGTTCCGGCAACGGTGATGCTTTTTGATTGGCGTTGCTGTTGCTGTTCTCGTTCGCATTGGCCGGCGGCGGACTCAGGTCTTCAATCGGCTCCGGCGACACATCAGCATTCGCATTCGGACTAGCGCTCACGTTCGCAGGCGGCGCAATACTCCCGCCCGCAGGAATCCCCTGTTCACCTCTTCCAGTCGGCGACGCACCGGGCTGCACCGGCTGGCTATTCGGATCAGCGGCGAGGGTCGTCTCCGGCTGATTCGCATTCGGCTGCTCCGCGAGCGAGTTGCTCTTCAACGCGTAAATCACCGCAAACACCACCAGCAACCCAACTATCGAAGGAATGAGCACCTTCAACGGATTGAAACTCGCCGCAGCCGGCGGCGGCATCGCACCACCAGGCCCAGGCATTGAACCGGAAGTCGCACCATGCACCGGAACCGTCACCGGCGCACGCCGCCGCACTGGCGGCGGCAACGGCTCTTCTCTCGGCCTCACCATCGTGACTTCATCCGGTTCGTCAATCAAGGAGCCACTCACCGGCGCACCCGCCGTCACCGGAGGCTGCGCCGCTGGCACGGGCGCGAACTGCGCCGTGCCCGACGCGATCGTCAGGTCTTCTATCAGCTCCGCAACCGTCTGGTAACGATTGGCGGGAAGCTTCGCCATCGCCCGCGCGATCACCCTGCCGATCGATGCAGGCAAATCAGGCCGTTCCTCGAGCACCGACGGCACCGGCTCCTGCAGGTGCTTCATCATCACCATCGTCGGCGAGTCGGCCGTGAACGGCACGTGACCGACCAACATCTCGTAAATGATCACGCCAAGCGAATAAATATCTGAACGCGAATCAATCTCCGAATCCTGCGAACACTGTTCGGGCGACATGTACTGCGGCGTGCCGATCACGAGGTTCGGCGCGGTTAAGCCGCCCGTATCACGATTTCCATCCGGCTCGTTGATCTTCGCGATACCGAAGTCGAGCACTTTCGCGTAATCGCCGGCCATCGTGTCGACGAGCATGATGTTGTCGCTCTTCAAATCACGATGCACAACGCCCTGCGTGTGCGCCGCGTTGAGCGCGTCTGCCACCTGGCGAACAATCTCTACAACTCGCGTGAGCGGCAACGGCCCTTCTTCGCGTATGACCTGCTTCAGCGTTCTCCCACTCAAAAACTCCATCACGAGAAACACGATCCCGTTCTCGTCTTCGCCGAAGTCAGTAACACTCAACGCGTTCGGATGCGAGATACGCGAAGCAGCACGCGCTTCACGCGAGAAACGCGCGACGATCTTTTCATCCGCGGCCAGAGACGGCCGCAGCACTTTGATCGCCACGGTCTTCTCCATCAACACGTGCGTGGCGCGATAAACCGTGCCCATGCCGCCTTCGTTGAGGCGTTCTTCGATGCGGTATTTTCCGGCGAGAGTGGTGCCGATTAAGGAGTCACTGGTGGTTTCAAGCGCAACGCCATCCGCCGGGCAGAGTGTATTCGAGTCAGGATATTCAACCCCGCACTTCGGACATGTTTTCATCAGTGGTTGCGCCTCTTCTCCTTCAATCGAAGCATGCCAGCCTATCACATTAACCGGCCAAACTCCGATACCAGTTAAACCCATAAATTAAGGGGCGGCCACGAAGGCCGCCCCCGTCTATGCTGTTCGATGTAAATGAGACTAGCTTGGTTTGACGACTGCGAAGACAACCAGCAGCGCAAACAGCACCAGCGACTCGATCAGCGCCAGGCCAAGAATCATCATCGTCTGAATACGGCCGGCCGCGCCCGGATTACGGGCCGCGCCTTCGCACGCCGCCGCGCCAATGCGCGACTGTCCGAGAGCGCCGCCAATCACGGCGATACCGAAACCGATGCCCGCCGCGAGTGCGCGATACTTGCTCACCGAGCTCGCGTTGTCAGCAGCGCCGGCGGCTTCCTGCGCGAACACCGTCATGCCGCTCATGAGAATGCCAACAACCGCAAACAGCATCATTCTGAATTTGCTCATGTTTCCTCCCAAGATTTAAGCCTTCGATTGCATCCCGCGAGCAGCCCGTCGTTATTATTTCGCCTGCATCCGGTATCCACCGCCCCTCTTACAACGGCGCTCCAGCGAAACAGACTTTCCCTTGCTATGAATCTGCGGGTACTGCACTAACCTCAGCTAATGCAATCTCGCCTGCGAAGCAACGTGTACAGCCGCGTTGACTGCACCGCTCACCGCGCGCCTTTGATAAAGCCATTAAGTTAAGACCGGCGCTATAAGCTCATCGCCGTCGTACTCTTCCGCATGCGCGCCGTGCGAATCGTGCGGCGCATGGGAGACCTCACTGAGGTACAACTGCGAGAGCAGTATGAAAACAAACGTCTGGACCACAGCCACGAAAACACTCAGCGCCATCAGCGGCAGCGGCACCAGAAACTGAGACCAGGGCGGAGCGAGATTGGCGACGGTCTCCAGCACTTTTTCGTCGGCAAACAGGTTACCGAACAGACGGATGCCGAGTGAAAACGGGCGAATCAGATTACTGATCAACTCGATCGGAAAGATGAGCGGCGCGATCCACCAGATCGGGCCGGCCAGGTGCTTCAAGTGATTGAAAATGCCGTTCTCACTAATGCCGATGTAGTTGTAGTAAAGAAACGAACTCAACCCGAGTGCGAACGTAACGCTGGTGGCTGCCGTCGGACTCATGAACAACGGAAAGAGTCCCATCAGGTTTGAAACGAGGATGAGCACCGCAAACGTCATCACCACCGGGAAATA
>DASUPR010000465.1:0-3250 GCA_036281015.1 Pyrinomonadaceae bacterium | reverse complement strand
TTGGTAGTTTGAACCTGCCTCGGAACGTGTTCGGTCTGATTCGCCTGAGTAGTACCCTTGTGATTGTTTTCCTTCGCTCGTCGATGCGTTTGGTAAATGCCCGCCGATGAAATTACGCAGTGACGTAATCAACGCCGGAATGACCATTGTTTTTGCCGTCTTCGTGATTTCCTGGACAAGCGCTTCTCCAATGTTGCTGGCTTCGTGCTTCACCTTGTTATAGGCGGGCGTCGAAGTCAGCTTTTCAAAGAAGCCCGGTCCGTCTTCATGTTTGCCGTTGCCGTAACCGGCAACGTCTGTCGATGAAGCATGGGCGCTCAGAGTCGAGGCGCCGTGACTGCCCAGAATCGGCTGCGCCGCATAGCTTCTCGAAGTTTCCTCGTAGCGATCATAACGATCGTGGCCGCCAGAATCGCCCTTCGCCATCGCCGCAAGACCATAACCGATGAGAAATCCCACACCCGCTGCTCCAGCGCTCCAGGCCACCGGCCGTTTCTTAAATTGCTCTCGCCAATCAAGAGTCTCTTTCACTGCCTGTACCTGATTTGCCACTGACTCTTTTATCTCCCCTACCGTGTGTGAAATCGAATCCCGAGCCTCTTCGAGACGGCGCTGAAGTTCCTCTTTGGAGGGCTCCTCGCCGGCCAGATCCTGTGCTCGAGCCAGTCCTAAAGTTCGCTCTTCAGCCATTGCTTATCCTTTCTCAGCTCCTGAACTGTCCTTGGAGGCACTAGTTCCTGTTTCGCCAGGCGGTTCTTCATGACGAGCATGAGAATCCCGCCGACGATCAGATAAAAGGCCCCAGTCACGATGAAACCGAGCGCGTAACTCGCGGGTTGGCTAAAACCCGCCTGGCTGAACAACGTCGACACGCCAAAGGCAATCGCCACGTTGAGTAGAGCAAACCCGATCGTGGCGATGACGCCGCCAAGCGCGATCATCGCCGCGCCACGCGCAAACGTGTTGGCCTCTTCCTTTATCTCCACTTTGAACAACGCGAGCTGCGAGTTGATCAACTGCATCGCATCGTCGCCCAGGCGGCTCAAGAGATTCGGCAGGCTTTCGTTGTTGCCGTTAGTGATCGCTCTGTCTTCGTTGTTACGCATTACTGCCGCGTCGTCAGCGTTAGTTAGACTGCGTTTTGTTGCCGACATTTCGGTTTCCCCCTGTCCGTGAATTCGAGTTACCCGGCTTAACGTCTGCCGCGCAGAATCAATCCGAGCAACAATCCGACGCCTGCTGAGATCAGTAGCGCCTGGCCTGGTTTCTTGCGTGCATACTCTTTTGCGTTTTCAGCGAGCTCGCCGAGATCCGCGTTCTGTAAATCTTTGATTTTGTCGCCGACGACCGAGACCTTGTCACTGACGTAATCCTTCGCATGAGTCGCGGCTTCCGATAGACGTTGTCCGTAATCCTGAGCTGTTTGTGAAAGTGCGGTCGCGGTGCCAGTGCCGCCCGTGCCTGATTGTCCGGTGGCGCCGTGGGTTCCCGTGCCGGGAGTTCCCGTCGAACCGCCAGTCGTGCCGGGGGTGGTGGCGCCGCCGCCAAAATTGCCCTGCGTACCTTCGTTAGTTCGATTCTGTGACATCTTCAAAATTCTCCTTACGCTGGAAATTCAAATTGGGTAGCCAACTCATTTGAGCAAGCTTTGTGCCGACGTCCGTCGCGTGTATGTGAGGCAATTTTGCGCTAATAAATGTTCGCGCTTGTTGCGAATGTGTACGGAGAACTTGGCGGCAGATCGAGATCAATACAACCCGTTTTTAGGTGAGGCAACGCTGTCTTGACATCGTTCGTCTCACGGTGGTAAGTAAGTACTTACTTTGGCAAATCCGCCGGAGAGAGGTTAAACAGTTAAAAGAGTGAGTAAACAAATCAGCACCCCCACCGAGAATCCGCTTGTTCCACCACATGGCGCCCGCATGGCCGGCGAAGAACGCCGCGAGCAGATAGTGCGCGTGGCCGTCAGCCTGTTTTCCAATCATGGCTTTCGCGGCACCACCACCAAGGAAATCGCCCACGCAGCGGGCGTTTCCGAAGCGATGGTCTTCCGCCACTTCGCCACCAAGGAAGAACTCTACGCCGCCATCCTCGATCACAAAGCCTGCAAAGGCAGCGGATCGTTCGAGCCCGAGCACATGGCTGCCGAGGCGATCAAGCTCAAAGACGATCGCGGCGTGTTCGAATCGCTGGCGCTCGGCGCCCTGAATCATCACGACGACGATCCGGAGTTTCAACGGCTGCTGCTTTATTCAGCACTCGAGAAACACAAGCTGGCGGAGATGTTCTTCGACGGGTTTGTGCGCAAGGTTTACGACTTTCTCGGCGGCTACATCCGCGAGCGGCAACGCGAAGGCGCGCTGCTCGAGATGGACCCGGCGATCGTGGTGCGTTGTTTCGTCGGAATGGTGATGCACCACTCGCTCAATAACAATCTTTGGGACCCGAAACATCGCCTGCTCAACATTTCGAACGAAGCGGCGGCGAAACATTTCACCGACGTTCTTCTAAATGGAATCGCTCTGAATCCCGCGAAACGCAGCGGAAAGAAAGCACGGCAGGACAGTTCAAGGAATGCGTAAGAACATGCAATCGAAACGAAACCTAAAACTCGCGGCTCTGGTTCTGGTGTTGATCGTCGCCGGCATTTTTGTGTCGTCGTGCGGTGGCTCGAGGGCGAACTCGCGAAAAGACGAAAAAGCCGCCGAAGCCAATACGACGCCGGCTGTCGAAGTGACAACGGCTGCGGCGATCAAACGCGATCTCCCGCGGTTCTTTGAAGCAACCGGCAGTCTCGCAGGCGATGAGCAGACGGACGTTGCGCCGCAAACCGCGGGCAAGGTCGTCGCGGTTGGCGTCGACATCGGCAGTGCAGTACGCCGCGGACAGATGTTGGTCAAACTCGACGACGCGGAGTTGAACCTGCGGGTCCAACAAGCGGCAACGCAAGTCGACCAGGCAAGAGCTGCGGTACGGCAGGCGGAAGAGAAGATCGGTTTGAAACCCGGGCAGGCTTTCGATCCGAATCGCGTCGCGGAAGTCGCGGCGGCGAACGTGGCCTTGGAGCTGGCGGAGAAAGAACTGCGCCGGGCGGAAAGGCTGATCGAATCCGGCGACGTGTCGCGGTCTTTCTTCGACGAGCAGCGTGCACGGCGCGATCAGGTGCGGGAGCAGCGCGACGTGGCGCTCGCGCAGGCGCGCCAGAACTACGCCGCGGTCGACGTGGCGCGGACAAACGTCGCGAACGCGC
>DASUPR010000464.1:0-5296 GCA_036281015.1 Pyrinomonadaceae bacterium | reverse complement strand
TCCACACGCTTCTCGATTATTCGTGCCGGTACGAGCAACATGATGTTGGACCACGGCACAACTACGCCATCGTTCGCTTGCGGATTAAATACGAGTTGCGTCTCGTCAAACGCCATCGACTTCACGCGCTTTATCGTGCCTTCATCAGCCAACGTCACAACGCGAAAGCCGAGTGCCTGTAACCGATCCAGAATCAAATCAGCTTCTTCATGACTCGCCGTGCGCGCGAGCGGCAACGGAACGGCTTCAGCCAAGATCCCTTTGAGCTCGGGTTCCTTCAGCTTGAGAAGCGCAGCCGCTTCACTGATTGCCTCCGCCGAAAACTCCTGCCCGCAAGGTAAATAGATCGTGTTGTAACCGAGCTGATGTTTCTCAGGACGCCTCAGGATCGGCTTGCGCAATCGCGCCGACGATTCAGTCAGCGGCAACGGTACGCTACAGTACATACAGTTCAAGCGCGTTGGGGGATTTGCACGCAAACATTCATCGCAAGTTATCATCTGCTCCGGCGTAAAACCCTGAGGCTCAGAAGGTTCTACTGGTCCAAGCAAAGGCAGACGAATGTTTTCGTTATTTTTAGGCAACAGCTCCTCCAAGTATTTTGATTATACGACGAGCCGTATAATCCGAGGCGAGATATGTTGTCGCACACGATAACAAGCAAATACACGGTCGCGTTGCTCGTCGTCGTCGCAGCATTCGTGAGCGGTGCTTGCGCGGCGTTGCAGCCGCCAGATGCAGATGGACCACGGTCCAACATGCCGCCGTATCCGATCGGCCTGGCCGACCCCGCGGCGCGACTCGAAGAGGCTTCAGTCGCGTGGTATCAGCTGTCGCAACACTACGGACTGGCCGACAGGACGGTAGCCAATCTGAATCCTTTCACCGGCACGATTGAAAGCCTGCCGGCGAACGCAGGACCGATCGTGCTGCCGAAAGTCGGCGCCGAGCCGGAGCAAACTGAAGAACAGGTCAGAGAATCGTTGCGCCGGTTCATTAACGGGTGGCGTCCGCTGATTGGCGCCGAGCCGAACCAGCTCTCGCTGGTCGAACGAACTGATGAAGCGTCGGGAATCCGACTCGCGCGTTACGAACAGAGACCGTTTCGTTATCCGCTGCGTGGCGAGTTCGGCAAGCTGGTTATTCGTTTTCGTCCGGACCGGCAAGTGGTGTCGATATCGAGCAACTGCATTCCGAATGCGGATCGGCTACAGGCGTCAATCGCTGGTCTAACTCCCAAGATCAATGCGGATCAGGCAGTAGACCACGTCAGAAGACAACCGGTTGTGGTGACTGATGCGAGTGGGCGGCAACAGACGTTTACGATCCCTGCGAACGCGGGTTTGACGGCGCGCGAATTAGTCGTATATGCACGGTCTGGTAAAGATCAGAGTAATGGCTTGCAGTTATATCTTGCCTGGGAAATACAAGTCAGTAACGGGCCCATGAAGACCATCTATCTCGATGCGATATCGAACCAGGTGCTTGCCGTGGCTTGAACGCGGCGACATGGACCTCGTTACTTGACCAGTGAACAATGAAAAAGCATTCTTGAATCACCAAGGGGTATTTGCGGAGTCGTTTATGAACAATAACAACAACAATTTCGATCCTACTAACAACGTTTCCTGGCAGTTAGGTCATCGCGGACGAGTGGCGGTTTTTATTGACGGCAACAATCTCTTTCATGCAGCGCGGTTCCATAACATCGATATCGATTACAACAAACTGTTGCGGGTGTTGCTGGGCGACGGCCGCTTGTTGCGTGCATTCTTCTACACCGGCGTCGACATCGGCGCCGAACGTCAGCAGGGCTTTCTGCTCTGGATGCGCCGCAATGGTTTCCGCGTAATTCAAAAGGAACTGAAAACCTTTTACGACGGTACACGCAAAGCAAATCTCGACGTGGAGATCGCTGTAGACATGTTGTCGCTCGCAGGTAAGTACGATACCGCGGTGCTCGTGTCAGGCGATGAAGATTTTGTCTACGCCGTGAACGCGGTTGCGTATAAAGGTTGTCGCGTGGAGATTGCCGGGTTCAGATCGAACACCGCGCCGAAGCTGATCGACGTGTCTGACTACTTCATCGACCTCGGAGAGATCGCGGACAAAGTGCGCAAAGAGATCTCGCATGTGCCGCGTTACGACGAGCGCGATCTGCACGACCATCTGCCGCCGCACTATCTGCACGACCAGATGCACGTGCCGAAGACCCAGCCCGACGCTTTTCAAACGGCGATGCGAGTGGTATTAGAGACGGAGATCGACGAGGAGGAAGCTGCCGAGTTTCAAGCGGCCACCGAATTCATCAGGATTACTGACGAACACTAGCGTCTCGAGAGATGAAACTCTTCACCATTCAGGAAGCCAACGCTCTGTTACCGAGCGTCAGGACCATTGTCGGCAAAATCCAGCAGGCGCACCGGAACGTCTCACGCTACCGCGAAGAGGCGAGAACAGCGTCCGAGGCCGCGGAAAAGGGCGGCGGCGGGATTTCGGCTGGTGTTGTATACGCGACTGCTTTGACGGAATTGACGGGCCGAATCGCGGAATTGGAGATACTGGGCGTGCAACTCAAAGACTTCGAACGCGGCCTGGTCGACTTTCCCTCCCTGCGCGACGGCCGCGTGGTCCTACTGTGCTGGCAAATGGGCGAAGGCGACGAGCTGGAGTGGTGGCACGACGTCGACGCCGGCTTCGCCGGCCGCACTCCGCTGTAACCGTTCGGCTGTTGCAAAACCTAACCAACATACCCTTTAACGTATCCCACCAACGAAGTTGGTGGTCCTTTATACCCAACCTAAACACGCAACTTTCCCACACTGAATCCCACCAACAAAGTTGGTGGTCCTTCATACCCAACCTAAAACACGCAACTTTCCCACACTGAATCCCACCAACAAAGTTGGTGGTCCTTTCATACCCAACCTACACCAACCTACACCGAGCAAGTAATCCCACCAACGAAGTTGGTGGATTGTTCACGCGAAGCGCACGCTATGAACAAACCACCAACTTCGTTGGTGGGATTATCGCTCCAACTGGGGTGGAGGTAGGCTAGGTCTGAAAGTACCACCAACTTCGTTGGTGGGATTGCCGCTCCGACTGGTGCTGGAGGTAGGTTAGGTCTGAAAGTACCACCAACTTCGTTGGTGGGATTCTAAAACCCCGAACGCACAACCTCAACGCCTGCTTTATTTTCTCGTTGACCAGTTAAAGTTATTCCTGATAGGATGCGTCGCGTTTGCACTTGAGCGAAGCGGGCCGACGTGGTGGCCCGAGTCCTGTCGGTTTATCCAAGTAACAGAAAAATGGAAGCAACTGGCGACTCCCCAACTTCACCCCCGGAACGAAAATCTACACTCATCGAATTTCCCGGTATTTCGCGCAGTTCCATGCCCGAGTGGCGCAAAGAACTGAGCGAAAGAGTGCGTGAAGTGCAGGAACGCCGCGCGCGCGAAGCGGCCCGCGAAGCCGCCGAAGCCGAGCGGCAACGCGCGGAAGCATCCATTACCCCTCCGCAACTCGAACTTTTACCGCCAACCGAAGCGCCGGCAATGAATCCGTTAGTCGCCGCCGCCCTTAAGCGAATCGAGCGCGCGCACCAAAGCGCTCCAGTCGAAACTCGTGCACCGAGGACATCACTCGCGACCGCAGTCGCGTATGCCCCGGAACGAGAAGAAAACATCATGAACGAGACGGTTCCCCCGACCATTCAACTTGAGTTTGAAACGGAACCTCCGGTCGAAGAAACACCGGCGCCGGTGGAAAAAACGCATCTCGTGGTGGTCCCGCCACCCGTTGAGCCAGTCGTCGCAAAGGCGGAAATCCCGCAGTTACCCAAGCGCTTGATTCGCGACGATCCAAACGATCCGGCGCTCAACTATCTCGATTCGATTTGCCGCAACGTGCGTGTGGACGATCTGGCCAGCCAGAGTGCTTCCGCGTTTCGACGCGTGGTCTCCGCGCTGCTCGACCTGATCTTTTGCGCACTGCTGACGTCGCCGATCGCCGGCGCGCTTTATCTAACCGGCAACCTGAATATCCTCGACACGCGTGTGCTTTCAGTGCTCGGCGGTTCACTTGTCGTCGTGACGTTTCTCTATCTCACGTTGACGACGGCGTTGACCGGGCGCACGTTGGGAATGCGAATGCTGTCGTTGCGCGTGATCGACACCAAGACGGGATTGATTCCGACAGGTGGGCAGTCAGTCGGGCGTTCGTTCTTCTATCTGCTTTCACTCGCGACGGTCGTAGGTATCCTCTTCGCGCTTATCAACCGCGAAGGTTACACTGCGCACGATCGATTCACGCGAACCGCAGTTGTAATAACTTGAAGTGCACTCGCAACTCCTTCAGAACGTCGTCGCAGAGCTTCAGACCAACCTCACCGGCAGATACCTCGGAAAGATATTTCAACTCAGTCCGATTTCATTCGCGTTTGACTTCGGCTTGCGCGGCGCGTTTTTGTTTGTCAGCGTGGACCCGGCGAGTCCGCGGATGTATCTGATCCGGCGCCGTCAAAAGGAACTCGAGAAACAATCCGTTCCGCTCGGCCCGTTTGGGCAGATGCTACGCACGAAACTCAGCGGCCAGCCGATTACGGATGTTGAGAAGGACGCGGCAGACCGAATCGTTCGGCTGGCGTTTCCGACCGGAAAGTTGATCGTGCAGCTCACGGGAAGAACTGCGGATCTCTTTGTGATTGACGACCAGGGCGTGATCGACGCGAGTTTGCGAACACGAATTGAAGGGATCTACGTGCCGCCGCCCGGCGGGAACATCCCTGTCTCCGACAACCCGCCGGAAGCGACCGGCTCACCTTCAGAGTTTGCCGACGCCTACTACTCTTCTCTCGACCAGACCCGCGAATTTGATTCGCGCGCGAATGCCGTCCGTTCGCGTTTGCTGAAAGCGCTTCGGCAAAAACAAAAGCTCAAAGAGAATTTGGAGCAGGACCTTGCGTCACACGGCGATCCCGAGGAGCACAAACGCGTCGGCGATCTGCTGCTCGCCAATGTCTCTACTGCTAAACGCACCGGTAATAAAGCAACGATCACCGATTACTACGCTGAGGGCGCACCGTCGATTGAGATCGAGATTGATGAGAAGGTTTCGCTGCAGGACGAGGCGGCGGGACGGTTTCGGCAGTACGGCAAGGCGAAGCGCGCCCGGGAAGAGATTGCAGAGCGAATGGTGCAGATTGATCGCGAGATCGCGCAGTTGGATCGCCGTTTGGGTGAGATTTTAAGAATTATTGAAGAACGGGATGAAACGGCTCTGGCGCCGCTCATTG
>DASUPR010000463.1:0-20902 GCA_036281015.1 Pyrinomonadaceae bacterium | reverse complement strand
GCGACAATTCCGGCGCGATGTTTTCAGTGTAAATACAAGCAAACATGATCGTGGATTTACTTATGAAATGGCCTGGGCTCTAAATTGACTCTCATTCAAGGCCGGCATAAGGGGGCGGCAACGATTAACTCTGATCGCATTGGAACGCAAAAGATTTCCGTGCGTAACGCGCGTGCGCGACCACTCGCCCGTGCCATGCAGCTCGAGCGTCAGCGCGGCACATGATCGCGTGCACGCTTCTTCCGCGATCACTACGATCGACGTTGGTCTGTTTTCGACAGTGCGGCGGAAGCGATACCACCATGACGTGATGATCCGGCGCGCCTCTGGTCCCGCGACGTCGCCGATATCGAGAATTACCAAACCAAAGCCGCCGGCATGTAACAACAGATCGGTCGCTTTGAAAGCGTTCTCGAGTTTGGCCGCGCAACGAATCCACAGCAGACGATCGAAGTCCACTCCCGCGGCCGCCGCTGCTGTCGGCGCAAACACATCGTTCGTGTCTACCAGCGCGCAGATCTCGTTATGCGCAGTTGCATAAGCGAGCGCTGAATAGAGCAGGCTCGTGCGTCCTGAAGATCTTGGTCCAAAAATTTCCGTGAGGGCGCCGCGTGGAATGCCGCCTGTTAAGGCATCGACTTCCGCAATGCCGGTGGAGAGTGTTTCCGGCGCGGTCTTCTCGGGGAGCCGAAAAGCATCGCCAAAACGGCTGGCAATGTTCGCTTCTATCTCAGCTTTTGATAATGCATTTCTCATGGTTATATGTAACGTATGGCCACACGCAAAGCTTCCGATAGCGCGGCAAACGATCTGATTCCTCCGCGGCCGACACTCACTTCGCTAAAAACTGCCGCCGCCGGTTGCAAGGCTTGCGATCTCTGGAAGAAAGGAACGCAAACCGTTTTTGGTGAAGGGGGCCGCCGCGCTCGCGTAATGTTTGTCGGCGAACAACCCGGCAACGAAGAAGACCTCACCGGTAAACCTTTTGTCGGTCCGGCCGGCCGCTTGTTTGATAGCGCGCTCGAGGAAGCAGGCGTCGAACGCAAACAAACTTACGTCACCAATGTTGTCAAACACTTCAAATGGGAACCGCGCGGCAAACGCCGCATTCACAAGAAACCGAACTCCGCCCAAATCGCTGCGTGCCGTCCGTGGCTCGAAGCCGAGCTCGCGCTCGTAAAACCTGACGTGATCGTGGCGCTCGGTGCGACAGCCGCCCAGTCGCTGCTCGGTCCACAGTTTCGTGTCACCAAACAACGCGGCGAATTTCTCGAATCCACCCTCGCCCCTTACGTGATGGCTACCGTTCATCCCTCCTCTATTCTTCGCGCGCCGGACGATGAAACCCGGCAACTCGAATATCGACGTTTCGTCGACGACCTCAAAAAACTAGCTCGCGTAATCAAGTAAGCCTTCCCTTTTCACACCGCGGGTTTAGCCCGGTGAGTGGTTCTCCAGTGGCCACCATCCGGAACTGTCCGACTGATCCCGAATGACGTGAGGCGGCGCAACAAGATCACCGGGCTAAAGCCACGGTGCGAAAGAAATCTCTTGACGTCCGCTCGCATTTGTTCGAGAATATTCGCGTGATTTTCGGCTGTCAATGAAAATCTATTTTCGGTCGGCAGGGCGAAACGAAACGAAAATAAAGTGAGGGCTGGGCAATGCCAATAACTGCAAAACAACGCAGAGTTTATGAATTTATTAAGCGGTTTATCGAATCCAATGATGAGCCGCCAACGATCGCGGAGATCGGCAGACATTTTCAGATTAGTTCATCGGCAAGTGTTCACGGGATCATAACAGCCCTTGAACGTGAGGGATTGATTAAAAAGACGCCGAATATCAGCCGTGGTATCCAGATCGTCAAACAACCGCCGCCGGACGACGACGATCGGGGTGAGATCCCTTTGCTCGGGACGGTCGCCGCCGGTCAGCCGATTGAAGCAATTCTCAACTACGACACGATCGCCGTGCCCCGCGACCTCCAGGGACGCGGGCGCAACTTTGCGCTGCGCGTGCGTGGCGACTCGATGATTGAAGACAACATTCAGGATGGAGACATCATTATCGTCACGGCACAGAAGACAGCCGATAACGGTCAGATGGTTATCGCACTGATTGATGGGACTCATGCGACCGTGAAGAGGTTATATCGTGAGCCCGATTTTATTCGTCTCGAGCCGGCCAATCCGCAGTTCAAACCGATCTTCGTCAAGACACCCGAACGAATCCTCATTCAAGGTGTAGTCACAGGGCTGATCAGGAAATACGAGTCACAAACCTCACTCCAACCATGATCATTATCCCGCCAGCAACGGTGCGCCAACTCAAGTCCTCACCAAGCACCACCATTCCCAGCACCACTGCCACCACCGGCGTGATCAGCGAGATCAGCATCGTCTTCGTCACGTCCACATGGTGGACCAGCCAGTAATAAAGCATGAACGCGATCACTGAACCGACCACCGCGAGATACAAAAGCGCCACCACGGCCATCGGCGTCCAATGAAAGTTAAACGGATTGCCTTCGAGCGGAATACCAATCAGCAACAACGGGATCAGACCAAAGAACATTTGACCGCCCGAGAGTACGGCGGGATCGAGTTTTCGGCCGTAGGCCTTTACCAACACATTCGAATACGCGGCAAAGAGCGCGCTCAAAACAAGCGCGATGGATCCTGCGAGTGCTTTTCCACCCGCGATCGCCAGTTGATTTGAGAAGACAACTGCAACTCCAAAGAACCCGAGCACCACGCCGAAGATCTTGGACCACGTCATCCGTTCGCCCGGCAGATGAAAATGCGCGATCACGAGTCCGAACGCGGGAAGCGTCGCCTGCAAGACCGCGGCGAGCCCTGAAGAGATGTACTGCTCACCCCAAAACACGAGACCGTAGTTCAAACAAAACGACAGCACGCCGGTGAGTGCGAGTAATCCCCAGTCGCGGCGATTGTCAGGCAGCGGAATGCCGCGCGCGCGGATCAGTACAAAGAGAATCGCGCACGCGATGACAAACCTGATGCCCGCGAAAGTGATCGGCGGCAGGTTTTCGAGACCGAGTTTGATGAACAGCCAGGTCGATCCCCAGATGAGCGAGAGTATCAACCAAACAAGACGCGCTTTCATTTACGTCACAAGGAAGGGGCGGCCACAAAGTGCCGCCCCTGCAAAACCCGAAGTTAAGGTTTGAAACTTACGCCGCCTCTGGCGCAGGTTTGAGAATCGCGAAAACTGCCGACGCCGGATCGCGCAGAATTGCAAAACGTCCGACACCCGGAATATCCTCCGCGGATTTCATCACGCTGCCGCCGAGTTCAGTAGCCATCTGCACAGCTGCATCGCAGTCCGCGACGGCGAAGTAAGTGAGCCAGTGCGGCGGCAACGGACCCATTTCGGGAGTGATCTGATACATGCCGCCTACGGCTTCATGGCCGCTCTTGAAGATTGTGTAATCGACTGGTCCAGGAAAGGCCTCCGTGGCCCAACCGAATAACGTCGTATAGAAGTCTTTTGCTTTCTGAGTATCGTGCGTGCCGAGTTCCTGCCAGCAAAACGCTCCGAACTCTCCGAAGATTCCCACTCCCGCCGTATCTTTAGCCTGCCAGATCGCGAAAACTGCTCCCGTTGGATCTTGAATAACCGACATGCGTCCGGCAGTAGCGACGTCAAAAGGTCCTTTCATGACTGCGCCGCCTGCGGCTGATGCCTGTGCCGTTGCGTCATCAGCATTTGCAACTGAAATGTAGCCGAGCCAGTGTGGCGGGATTCCCTCGGAGAGCATCGCGCTGTTGAGCTGGTAAAGGCCGCCGACGTCTTTACCGTTCAGTTTGATCATCGTGTAGATCATGTCCGGGCCGGCTTCACCGTCCTCGTAATCCCAGCCGAAGAGTTGCTTATAAAAACTTTTTGCCGCGCCGGAGTCGGTCGTGCCGAGCTCGACCCAGCAGAAAGTTCCTGGTTTGTGTTCTGGGGCTTCTTGCATTCGCGCTTCGCTCATTGAAAACAGATCCTCCTCAATTAAATCGGTCGGTCAGTTGTAAGGGTGAAGCGGTAGAGTAGCAGGAAAGTACGGCGCAGTAAAAAACGAAATGCGCTACTCTCAGCAAGCTGAAAGCAGCGCAATCCGTTGTTCCTACAAAGAGCCGAAGCTCTCTATAAGATGGCCGCCAGAGCATGTACACGCTCAAGTAGCCGGATTTGTATCCCGGTTATCAACTGGCGGTCAGTCAATCTCCGGTCAGCACTCGAAATGTTTTCACAAGTCTCGCGTTCCGAAGAACGTGGTGCCGTTAGGTTTTTGTTGTGGTGGCTTTTCCTCCACCGCCGATTACGCTTCGGCAACGAAGCCCAACTTTCGTTGAACAACTTCGCTCCCTTTGGCGGGTCCTTGCCTCAGGGCGCCATACGTTTTTATCCGCATGGCTCGAGAAAGTCTCGCAACCCTCTCTAGCTGAACCTTTCGGTTCTGACTAGGGCGTCATTTGAATCAACAGCCGCCTGCTAATTCTCTCTCTCGGGTGTCACCACACCGATTGCCGATCCCTTCGTCAGTCTCGAGAGCCGCAACCCTCGCGACAGGGAGAGTTATACTCCTGAGTTAGTTTTAGATCAAATTTTTGAGTGTTTTATTTTCCGCGAAATATTTTTTCTAAAACTGCAGAGATGTTTTGTTGGACCACCTCCATCTCTTCCTGTGTTTTGTATTTTGTTCGCGGCCAGAAAAACCCTTTCAAACCATCTTTGCGGCGGCGCGGCACGATGTGAATGTGCAAGTGCGGCACACTCTGACTCACGCGATTGTTCATTGCGACAAAAGTTCCTTCAGCTTCCATCGCAGTTTCAACAACACCCGCGAGCAGTTGCGCGTTTTCGAAGAGAGGCCCGACTTGTTTTACCGGCAAATCCGTCAGTGTTTCGTAATGCTCGCGCGGCACTAACAGCGTGTGACCGGGAAACAACGGCCGGTGATCGAGAAACGCGAGCGTGTCCTTGTCTTCAAAAACAACGACCGCGGGAACTTCGCCGGACACAATTCGACAAAACAGACAGTTTTCCTCTGTCATCTATCGTTCCTCCCTGAAAGAACTGTCGCGCGTCTAGTTTGCCGGGCCGAGTATTTCGTCAAAGCCGGGTCTGACGAAATCACGCGCTTCCGGAAACGCCTTTTCCACTCGCTGGCGCAGCCGTTCGAGCAGCAAAATCAGCGGCACGATCGATTCCATTCGTTCCGGTTTCACAAGCTGCATCCAGCGCCACGCCGCAATCGAACGATCGATGCCGATCAGCGCCACTTTCGCTGAACCGTCGGAATCCTTAGGAAAATCTGACATTTCCGGCTCATCTTCCCAGCCGTCACTGCGGCAGGAAAGCGCCCGTATGATCTTCACCGCGATTTGATACTGATACCACTGAATCACTTCGCGCGCATCTTCAAGCTGTTGCGACGGCTCGTTCTGCTCCGTGTGATCGAAGCTGCGAAACCAATCGCTGGCGTTGTTTGCATACTTCTTTCCCGCGCGCGTGAGCGGATGGTTGTCGACGAGCTGCCGCCTGGGTTTTCGTCTCTTCGGTTCTTCTTCTGGAATATAATTCAGGTCGAGACCGGCTTCCGTGGCCCACCCGGAAATCAACTGCTGAGTCTCGTGCAGAATCGAGTTGAGCTTGTGCCAGAAAGCTTCGTTGCGCAGGTCGTGGCTTTCAGTTATACCGTTGTGGTCCATCTGCTCGGTTGCATAGACCAGGCAGCGCGACGTTAGCGGACAGCGTTCACACCAACGATCGCAGTAGTTGTAAATTCCCGAGATCAAGTCAGGATTACTGGCTAGTTCGGTGAGGGATCTTCGTTGCATTGAGTTGTCTCCTTGAAGATGAGGATTTAAGGTTGGCGCATTGTACTGTAGACTCACGCGAATATGAAACCCCCATTTAGACCAATCCCCCGCTCGCTGTTGTTGTTGCTCGTACTAACGTGGTCCACCGCGGTCTTCGCGCAACAAGCTAATACTTCACATGCTTACGGTTTCGTCAGTCCGAACACGAGTGAAAATCTCAAGCTGGACCAGGCGATCAAAGGAATGAGCTCGCGTGAAGAAACGGAGCTGCGCAACAAGGCGCTCAATCTGAGTTGTGTGGTGCGCACGAAGATTCAGGCGTTTCGCGCGCTGGGTTCGTGGAAGGATGGCGCCGAGCACTCCGTGATGGTGCGCTTCAAGAGCGACGAGGCCACGCTGCGATACGTTTTGTCGCACATGGGCCGCGACGCGCAGCAGAAGTACGTCATCTATTTTCACCCGCAGCCGGATGGCGAAGCGGACCTTTACACGCTGCGCCCACGCGCCGGTGTTCGCAATCTTGTGGCTTTAACAACAGCGCTCGAGCGAGCGGGAATTCCGTTTCACACAATAGTGCCGTTGAAGCAAACGACCACTGTGTACATCATCGATCTCGATCGCACTTTACGTGAAAAGATCATGAACGCCGCGCAGGCGCTGCGTGCGCACGTCACGACTGAACCCGGCAAAGCCCAACTCTTCGGCGACGACGAGCGCCAGCGCGCCAAGACCGTCTTCGAGGAGGACATCAAGAACTACGAAACCCAAAACCCCAACCTCCCGCCGGCGTGCGATGCGCAGAAGAGAAGGAAGAGGGTATCGAGCTAGGACGAAGCGGCTTGCCTCTTTTGACGCCTGCCGGTTGACGCTAACGGCTCCGTCAACATCTGCCGCTTGACGTTAAGGGGCTCCGTTGACATCTGCCACTTGCACCGGCACACGTCGGCTCCACCACCGCCGCTTGCACCGGCACCGAGGCGTTGACGCGACAACCGTCCGACGACACACTCTGAACCTGGAAGGTGTCTGCAAACATGAAGTCAAACAACCCATGCATCAGTGCTACTGTCGCAGAGGCGCTCGAACTACTTCCGGGGCCGGAGGGGCAACGGTTTGCGAGCGTGTTCAGGCACGGCAGTCTTGAGGTTGAGATTTATGCGCCGCGCGGGACGGACCCGCAGCAACCACACACGCGCGATGAAATCTATTGTGTGGTCACGGGCACGGGTGAGTTCATCTGCGGCGACACGCGCCGGACATTTGGACCAGGCGACATTCTCTTCGCCGCTGCGGGCGCGGTGCATCGTTTTGAAAACTTCTCCGGCGACCTGACTGTGTGGGTGCTGTTCTACGGTCCCGAAGGCGGCGAGGAAAGCGGAGGTTAACAGATGGCCGAACTTCACACAGTCGCTGCGTGTTTTCCGGTGGCCGATATCAGCGCCACGATCCGTTGGTACGAAGAGCAACTCAGCTTCACCGCCGATCCTTTTCCCGACCACGAGCCGTACGTCTTCGCAATTCTGTCGCGCGACGACGTGGAGATCTTCTTACAACGTGTCGAGGGTTATCAGAAGCCCGATGTTTACAGCAGGCGGCCCGGCGGCGTTTGGGACGCCTACATTCGCACGGAAGGCGTGAAGGATCTTTACGAGTCAGTTCGCGAGGAAGCCGAAATCATTCAGCCGCTGCACAAACAGCCATACGGCGCGTGGGAATTTGAAGTGAAAGATCCGAACGGGTACGTGTTGGTGTTTAGCGAAATGGAATCGGGTTTAGTGTTCCGGGTTGACTTCTCTCATGAACGACGCGACCGGTAACGTGTTCAGCACTTCGCGTTTTGTGACCCAACCGCGGCGCGCCATCGCGACACCGAACTTCAGGTTGTTCAACGCGCCCATCGAGTGCGCGTCGACCGAGATCACAAACTTGATCTTGCGCTTGCGCGCCTCACGCACCCAGCGCGGTTCGAGATCCAGGCGATAAGGATCGCCGTTGATCTCGATCGCGGCTTTCGATTCCGCAATCACGTCGAGGATGCGTTCGACGTCACATTGAAACGGCGGCCGGCGTTGCAGCAACCGCCCGAGCGCGTGTCCCCATATTTTGAAAACCGGCTGGCGCATGGCCGTGATGATCCGCTCTGTCATCTTGCGCGAGTCCATCTTGTAACGCGCGTGAACGCTCGCGACGATGCAGTCAAGCTGCTCCAGAATGCGGTCCGGATAATCGAGGCCACCATCCGCGAGAATGTCTGACTCCGTCCCGCGCAGGATCTTGATCTTCACAGTGCTTTGCAGCTCGTCGATTTCATCCCACTGTCGATACAAATCCTCGGCCTTCAACCCTCCGGCATAAAACGCGGTCGGCGAATGGTCCGTGATCGTGATGTACTTCATGCCCATCTCTTCGGCGGCGCGCACCATCTGTTCGAGCGTGTGCTTGCCATCGGAGTAGGTCGTGTGGCAATGGACCATGCCTTTGATATCGGCGAGTGTCAACAGATCTTCCGGCAGTTTTCCGTCCAGCGCGGCCTCAATCTCGCCCTGGTCTTCACGCAGTTCGGGCGGCACGTACTGCATACCCACACGGTCGTAAAGCTCGGCTTCGTTGCGCGGCATCCGCGTCGCGCGCTTGTTCTGACTCATGATGCGAGCGCTGACTTTCTCGACGTGCGCTTCGTTGCCGGTGCGCGAAAACAGCAGCACCGGATACTCCGCGGGCGTCACGGCCGTAAAGGACACGACAGCGCTGTCTGCGAGTTGTGCCACACAACTGTTCTCGCTATTCGTTTCACTCGAAACGATCACAGGCAGACGAAGAAAGTGCTCGACCAATGCGTCCGGTTTTTTGCTGCTCGCGACTATCTCGATAACTTCGACAGTCTCGACCCAGCGGCGCAACGAACCCGCGACACTTATATCGATCAGTCCGCGGTTTGTTTGCATGTACTCGATGACTTGTTCAGCCGTGTTCCACGCGTGATGGAGATGCAATCGCTGGCGAGGCTTTTCTTTCGGCTGATTGATCTGCTGGAGCAGCCGTTGCTCGGTCTTCGCGCCGAAGCCTTTGAGATTGCGAAGTTGTCCGGCCTCCGCGGCTGCTTTGAGGTCTTCGACAGAAGCGATGCCGAGTTCGTCGTGAAGCTGTTTGATCTTGGCGAGACTCAGTCCGGGAACAGCCGAGAGTTGCACGATTCCGGGAGGGAATTCTGCGCGCAGCTCATTTAATACCGATGACTCACCGGTGAGATAGAGCTGTTTGATTTGCGACGCGAGCGCGCTGCCGATGCGTGGCACCGTGGTTAATTGATCTTCACGAACGAGTCGATCGAGATCGCCCACAGCCTGAATCGATCGCGCGCCCGCGTTGTAGGCTTTCGCCTTGAAACGATACTGCCCACCGCGCATGTCCATGAGCTGCGCGATCTCCTGCAACGCAGCGGCGATTCCAAACTTGTCCAGTTGTGGTTTTTGCTCAGGCATCGATCTACACTAACTTAACCATGGCAATCACAACAATCAATCCTACTACGGGCGAAACTGTATCTTCCTTTGAAGAACTAACCAAAAACCAAATCGACACGAAACTCCAACTCGCAGCAACCACCTTTCACTCGTACAAACACACCTCGTTCGCCGATCGCGCGCGGTTCATGAACGCCGCCGCCGAAATTCTCGAAAACGAGAAACACGAGCTTGGCCGGTTGATGACGATAGAGATGGGTAAACCGCTCAAAGCCGCGATCAGCGAAGCGGAAAAGTGCGCGTGGGTGTGCCGCTACTACGCGGAAAACGCACAACAACACCTTGCCGATGAAGTCGTCGAAACAAACGCCAGCCATAGCTATGTGCGTTTCCAACCACTCGGTCCGGTGCTCGCAGTGATGCCGTGGAATTTTCCGTTCTGGCAGGTATTTCGCTTCGCCGCTCCGGCGTTGATGGCCGGAAATGTGGGTTTGTTAAAGCACGCTTCAAACGTGCCGCAGTGCGCGCTCGCAATCGAAGAGATCTTTCGCCGCGCTGGCTTTCCGGAAGGCGCGTTTCAAACGTTGCTGATCGGTTCTGACAAGGTCGAAGACATTTTGAAAGACCCGCGTGTCGTCGCCGCAACGTTGACCGGCAGCGAACCCGCCGGCAGCAGCGTCGCCAGCATCGCCGGCAAGCACATCAAAAAGACTGTGCTTGAACTCGGCGGCAGCGATCCGTTTATCGTCATGCCGTCAGCGAACCTCAAAGAGGCAATAACAACTGCCGTAAAAGCGCGCACGATCAATAACGGCCAGTCGTGTATCGCAGCGAAGCGCTTTATCGTAGCGTCAGAAATCTACGACGAATTCGAGCGGGGATTTGTCGATGAGATGAAAGCGTTGTGCGTGGGAGATCCCCTCGAAGAGGAAACCGAGATCGGTCCGCTGGCGACGCCGCAAATCGTCAACGATCTCGAAAAACAAGTGCAGCAAGCGGTGGCGGAAGGCGCCAGAATTCTAACCGGTGGAAAACGTCTAAATCGTCCCGGTAACTTTTACGAACCAACCGTGCTCGTCGACGTCGATCCTTCCACACCAGTTTCGTGCGAGGAGATCTTCGGCCCTGTTGCGATGCTCTTCCGTGTAAACACCATCGACGAAGCAATACGTATCGCCAACGCAACGCCCTTCGGCCTCGGCTCAGCCGCCTGGACCAACGACGCCACCGAACAAGAGCGCTTCATCAACGAGCTCGAAGCCGGATCGGTTTTCATCAACGGCATGGTGGCTTCCGATCCGCGTCTGCCGTTCGGCGGCGTGAAGCATTCCGGCTACGGCCGCGAGCTCGCGGAATTCGGCATCCGCGAGTTTGTAAACATCAAGACGGTGTGGGTTGGTGAGAGCAAGGTGGCCACGGATGAGACAGAATAACTTCGAATAACGCCGCAAGCGTCTCGGCGAGTTGGGGCCGATCGGCAAGCCGTTCTACAACCAGCGCCGCATCGTCAACACTCAACATCTCGACCGGCCGCGAACACGCATTGCACCACTTCGGATTCCGCGACCGGTTGACGACGACCAGCCGGTCCATTTCATACGTGATCTCAGTCCGTGTTCTCATGTCGTTTCCCTTCCGTAACTCCCGGCCCTCTTGTATTCATTGCATACCTCCTAAATAATCTGGGCTTCATGAGTGTCGGGGGTGCTGTGTAACTGCTGCCGCGGAAGATACGGGCGCTGCGCGCGTGGCGTATTTAGAAAGCTCTGAAATGCTCGTGAGAAAGTTCTGAAAGCATCAGTAGAAGGATGATGAGCCGCCCAGAAAGCCGCTATTACTCATTCGGCGTGTTTCGCGTTGATCCGGTTGAGCGTCTGCTTTTCAAGGAAGAGCGCGAGGTGCCGCTGACGCCGAAAGCGTTCGATACGCTGCTCGTGTTGCTGGAAAACTCCAGTCACGTGTTGACGAAACAGGAGTTGATGCGGAAGGTCTGGCCGGACAGTTTTGTCGAGGAAAACAACCTCGCGCAGAACATTTCAACACTGCGCAAAGCCCTCGGCGGCGATTACATTCAGACTGTGCCGAAGCGCGGGTATCGTTTTGTCGGCGACGTGAAAACAACTGCGGATGAGACGGTGGTTGTTCGTGAACGTGTTCGAAGCCGGATCGTCGTCGAACAAACTGACGACGACGAACCGCGCGAGCTCAAAGCGATCCCGGCGCGTGCGGAAACTGTTTTCAACGTTCCCGAAACGATGTACGCGCGCAGCGGCGACGTCAACATCGCGTACCAGGTGATCGGCGACGCGCCACTCGATCTCGTTTTCGTGATGGGCTGGGTTTCGCACCTCGAATACTTCTGGCGCGAACCAAACTTCGCGCGCTTCCTGCTGCGTCTCGCTTCGTTTTCACGTTTGATACTCTTCGACAAACGCGGCACCGGTCTTTCCGATCGCGTTCCGATCAATCAACTGCCGACACTCGAACAACGCATGGACGACGTGCGCGCAGTGATGAACGCCGTCGGCTCCGAGCGCGCGGCGCTCTGCGGTGTTTCGGAAGGTGGTCCGATGTGTAGCCTGTTTGCCGCCACGTATCCGGAAAAGACGCTCGCGCTCGCGATGATCGGCACCTACGCCAAACGAGTTCGCGACGCTGAGTATCCGTGGGGACCGACGCAGGAGGAACGCGAACACTTCTTCGACGTGATGCGCGAGCACTGGGGCGGGCCGGTCGGAATCGACGAACGCGCGCCGAGTCTCGCGAACGATCCGAAGTTTCGCGACTGGTGGGCCACGTACCTGCGCATGGGCGCGAGCCCGGGCGCGGCGGTGGCGTTGACGCAGATGAACGCGGAGATCGATGTGCGCAACGTGTTGCCGTCGATTCGCGTACCGTCGCTGGTTATTCATCGCACGGACGATCAGTGTTTGAAAGTCGAGGAAGGCCGCTTTGTGGCTGAACGAATTCCGGGCGCGAAGTTTGTCGAGCTGCCGGGGAACGATCATCTGCCGTTTGTCGGCGACCAGGACGCAATACTCGACGAGATGGAAGAGTTTTTGACCGGCGTGCGTCACACGCCAGAACCGGATACGGTGCTGGCGACGGTTTTGTTCACGCGCATTGCAGGAACGAACAATCAGCTCCGGCACAGCAACTGGGAAGAACTGCTGCGGCGTCTGCGCGCGCACATCGCGAAGGAGATCGAGTGGTTTCGCGGACGCGAGGTTGATATGGTTGGCGACCGGCCGCTGGCGATCTTCGATGGACCAGCGCGCGCGATTCGCTGCGCGTTGGCGATCACTGAATACGCCTCGCGCTTGGGCGTCGAGACGCGCGCCGGACTGCACACGGGCGAGTGTGAAATTTTGGACGGCACAGTTGCAGGCAAAGCGGCGGAGATTGGGGAATGTGTTGCGAACGAGGCCGAAGCCGGCGAGGTGCTCGTGTCGGGAACGGTGAAAGATCTGGTAGCGGGATCGGGAATCAAATTTGAGGACAGAGGCATTCGCCTGATGGCTGATTGTGGCGAGTGGCGCCTATTCGCGGTGCAGCGCGGTATTTAAGAGGAGCGGAATGATTTATCCCTTTGCGGATTTGGATTTGGCGCGGCGGTTGGAGCGGACGGAGGCGGTCTCGAATGCCGGCTTTGTTGAGGCAAGGGCCCAGGCGTTTCCGGATGTGGGGGCGAAGTGGATTGAGGTGGCGGGTGCTTATGCCATGTTTGATGGTCCGGGTTCGCCGGTCACGCAGACGTTTGGCTTGGGCATGTTTGAGCCGTTCACGGCTGAACACTTCGATCAACTCGAACAGTTTTTCTTCGAACGTGGCGCTGATACTTTTCACGAAGTGTGCCCGCTCGCGGATCCATCCACGTTCACACTACTCAGCGAACGCGGCTACAAGCCAATCGAGTTTTCGAACACGCTGTACCGGCCCATCTCGACTGACCTACGCCTCGACGCATCGCGCAACGAGCAATTGAAAGTGCGGCGCACGGGCAAGGATGAAATTGACCTCTGGGCAGACACGGCATTCGAGGGTTGGAGGGAGTTTACGGAAGTGGCTGACTTCTTGCGCGATCTGGGCCAGGTCGTGGCGCGCTCACAGTCGCTTTCGTTCCTCGCCGAGTTAGACGGCAAACCGATCGCCGCTGGCGCGCTTTCAATCGTAGGCGACGTCGCGTTGCTCGCTGGCGCGAGCACGATTCCAAGCGCGCGCCGCCAGGGAGCACAGCTCGCGCTGCTCGAAGAACGCCTGCGTTACGGCGCGGCGCACGGCTGCACCGTCGCGATGATGGTGACGCAACCCGGCAGTGGCTCGCAACGCAATTCAGAGCGTCACGGTTTTCGCATCGCTTACACACGAACCAAGTGGCAACTACAGAGGGGAAACAATCAGGATGCACGAATTTGAGAAGCTGGGCGCGTTCTACCTGGGCCGTCCTTACAATCTCGAAAACAAGAAACCAAAAGAAGGTCTGCTGCTTTACGACTCGAAAGATCTCGTGACGCACGCCGTGTGCGTCGGCATGACCGGCAGCGGCAAAACCGGTCTGTGCATCACGCTGCTCGAAGAAGCCGCCATCGACGCGATCCCTGCAATCATCATCGATCCCAAGGGCGACCTCAGTAACCTGCTGCTAACTTTTCCAAGTCTCGCTACCGAAGACTTCGCGCCCTGGACCAACGAAGGCGAAGACGCCGCACAAAAAGCGCAACTCTGGAAAGACGGGCTCGCAAGCTGGGGCCAGGACGGCGAACGAATCAAACGCCTGCGCGACGCCGCGGAGTTTCGCGTCTACACGCCCGGCAGCAACGCCGGAATTCCCGTTTCGATTCTCAAATCGTTCGACGCGCCAAACGAAACCGTCCGGCAGGACAACGAACTACTCGGCGAACGAATCAACACCACCGCGACGAGCCTGCTCGGTCTGATCGGCATCACGGCCGATCCGTTGCGCAGCCGCGAACACATTCTCATCTCCAACATCCTCAATCACGAGTGGTCCAACGGGCGAAATCTCGACATCGCTTCGTTGATTCAACAGATTCAATCGCCGCCGATGACGAAGATCGGCGTGATGGAGCTCGACTCGTTCTTCCCAGCGGGCGATCGTATGGAACTCGCGATGGCGCTGAACCACCTGCTCGCGTCGCCGAGTTTCGCGAGCTGGATGGAAGGCGAACCGCTCGACGTGCAACAGTTGCTCTACACATCCGCGGGCAAACCGCGGTTGTCGATCTTTTCGATCGCGCATCTCGGCGATGCAGAGCGCATGTTTTTCGTTTCGTTGTTGCTGAACCAGGTGTTGGGTTGGGTCAGGGCGCAATCGGGAACGACGAGCCTGCGCGCGATTCTCTACATGGACGAGATCTTTGGTTACTTCCCGCCGGTCGCGAACCCGCCGTCGAAGTTGCCGCTGTTGACGCTGCTGAAACAGGGCCGCGCGTTTGGTCTCGGCGTTGTGCTCGCGACGCAGAACCCGGTTGACCTCGATTACAAAGGACTCGCGAACACGGGCACGTGGTTCATCGGACGTTTGCAAACCGAACGTGATAAGGCGCGCGTCCTGGATGGTCTCGAAGGAATTGCGGCGGGAATCGGTAAGCAGTTTGATAAGCAGGAGATGGAGCAGTTATTGGCCGGACTGACGAACCGGATCTTTCTGCTGAACAACGTACACGACGATGCGCCGGAAGTGTTTGAGACACGTTGGGCCATGTCGTACTTGCGCGGGCCGTTGACGCGGACACAGATCAAGACGCTGATGGACCCGGTCAAATCCAACGCTGTTCCGCCAGCACCCGCAATCCCATCCCCGTCTCCCGCGGTCACAACCAGCGCGCCGCCGGTCCGACAGCGCCCACAGCTTCCCCCTGACATAACTCAGTACTACATCCCCATTCGTTCATCGCACGACGGAAAGCTCTCGTACCAACCTATGCTCCTCGGCGCGGCTGAGATTCACTATAGCAAGTCGAAAATGATCGAAACGACCGAGCAGGTGACGCTGCTCACGCCGATCGACGACGGCCCAGTTGATTTGGACTGGGCCGAGGCGATCACAATCGACTTACCACTCGAAGATCTTGAATCCGAACCGCAAGCTAATGCACAGTTCACCGAAGTGCCCGCGAAGGCGTCGAAAGTCAGAAGCTACGCAACGTGGCGCAAAGACTTCGCAAGCTGGCTCTACCGCAACCAGCGGCTCGAGTTGTTGGAAAGTCCGCAGTTGAGAATCGTTTCAAATCCCGGCGAGTCGGAACGCGATTTTCGCGTTCGTCTGCAACAGATCGCGCGCGAGCAACGCGATCAGGCAGTCGAAAAGTTGCGCCAAAAATACGCCGGCAAGTTTGCGCAACTCGAAGACCGAAAGCGCCGCGCTGAACAAGCAGTCGCACGCGAAGCCGAACAAGCCAAAGATCAAAAATATCAAACCGCGATCTCGTTCGGCGCCACGCTGCTGTCGTCGTTCATGGGCCGCAAACGCAGCGGCGTTCTCGGACGCGCAACCACCACGGCGCGCGGCGTCAGCCGTACGATGCGACAATCGGATGACGTCGGACGCGCCGAAGACAACGTCGCCGCCATTTCGCAACGCCTCGCCGATCTCGAAGCGGAATTCAGAGCGGAAGTCGAAACACTCGAGCGTTCATTCGATCCCACAACCGAACAACTCGAAACCCTGAGTTTGAAACCGACGAAAGCCAACATCAACGTCAAACTACTAACGCTTGTTTGGGCGCCCTACTGGCACGACGCGCAGGGCGCGGCCCGACCGGCGTGGGAGTAAAAATGAAAATCCCGATCAGGTACGGCTTGCTGACAGCATTCGGGTTTATCGCCTGGGTCCTTGTCACTCATTCGTTGTTCTCACCACGGTCGCTCGTCTTCAGTTTTACTGGCCCGCTGTCAGCCATTCTCCACTTCACGATGACCTATCTCGGGTTGAAGGCGCTCGAACGTGAGAAGGATGAGCCACCGCGTTTCAAAGAAGCATTGAAGACGGGTGTTTCAATTGGACTTGTCTACGGACTGACCGCATCGCTGTTCTTCGTCGTCGCGTTTTTTGGCTTCCGCGCCGACTGGCTGGCTAGTGAGCCAATGGCGGAAACCACTCCGAAATCGTTGCGACTCGTGCTGGCGTTTGGAGGGATGATCGTGGGAGCAGTGCTTTTAGGGTTGGTCTACTCAGCGGTGATCGCGTTCTTTATCGCTAAGCGTCGAAGCGCCGAAATGGGCGACTCAGGGTACTAACACTACCTTCCCGATATTCTTTCGTTCTTCCAGGTACTTGTGTGCCTTCGCGGCTTCGTCAAACGAGAAGGCCTGATCCACATAAGGCCGGACCCACTCTTCTTCAACACCGCGCAAAATATCCCGCATCCAGATCGCAACCTTCTCAGGCTCGTGCCACATGTGGCCCAGGTTCAAGCCAAACACGCCGCGATTGCGGCTGAGCATCGGCAGCGGATAAAACCACGGCGATTGCACCACTGCCTTCAACATTTTCAACTTGCCACCGAACCCATTCGCGGATCCGGCTGAAACACCAAACATTCCGAGCCGTCCGGTGTGCCGCAGCGAGTCGTAACTCTTCTTCCAATGCTTGCCGCCGATCGGATCGATGATCAGATCGACGCCGCGGCCGTTAGTCAGTTGCATCAACACCGGCTGCCAGTCCTGATTGCGATAGTCAATGGCGTGGTCCAGTCCACGTTCAGCAAGAAACTTGTGTTTCGATGCGCTGGCGGTGCCGTAAGTGACGGCGCCGATCTTCTTCGCGATGTCGAGCGCTGCAAGCCCGACGCCGCCACCCGCGTTGTGAATCAGGATCGACTCGCCCGCGTGCAGCGAGCCCATCACGACCAACAGCGCATATGCCGTCAGATAGTTCACGGGAATCGCCGCAGTCTGTTCGAACGTCAGCGACGCTGGCTTTTCAAACACCTGCGCCGCTTTCACGGCAACCATTTCCGATTGACCGCCAAAGCGCGTCATCGCTGCGACCGACTTGCCGACGAAATCGCTATTCACGCCCTCGCCGACCGACTCGATCACGCCGCTCACTTCATAACCCATCACACAGGGCTTGGGCGGTCCATCCGGATAAAGCCCCTGCCGCGCGAGAATGTCGGCGAAGTTGAGTCCCGCCGCACGCACTCTGATCACGACTTCGCCCGCGCGAGGCGTCGGGTCCGGCTTCTCCTGGACCTGCAGCACTTCAACGCCGCCCGTTCTGGTATTTACAATTTGTCGCACGGCCTCATCTTAACAGTGTTAAGCTGTCGCACAAATAAATATGCGTCCAAGAACACTCCTACTCATTCTGGTCCTGGCCCTTCTGGTCTGGCCTGCCGGTTGCGCAAAACAAAACTCCAGGCAACTGACACTCGCCCTGATCGAAGGCGTCGAAGGTGAAGCGCTCAAACAAGCCGCACAGGATTACGAAACGCAGACCGGCGTGCGCATAAACTTCGTCCAGCTTCCTTATCAAAATCTTTATGAGAAGGAATTTATAGATCTCAACGCGCGGACTGGCGCTTACGATCTGATCATGCTCGACGACCCGTGGTTTCCACGTTTTGCCGACAGTGATTTTCTGACCGAACTGACGCCGCTGCTGCAAAAACGCGGGCAAACCGAACCCGACGCCGATTTCGTCGAGGCTTCAGTCAACGTTTGCCGGCATCCGTACTATCTCGGCCCGCTCTACGCGCTGCCTTATGTCGGCAACTCGCAGTTGTTCTTTTATCGCAAAGATCTTTTTGAGAAGCATGGTTTGAAAGAGCCCGCGACGTGGGACGACGTTCTCCTCGCAGCGCAAGTAATTCAGGGCAAAGAAACCGGCGCCAACGGCGGAAAGATGTACGGCTACGTGATGCGCGCCGCTCAGGGGAACGCCGCCGTCGCCGATTTCATGCCGATCTTCTGGGCTTTTGGCGCGGAGATGTTTGATTCAAATGGCAAACCGACTGTGAACAGTCCCGAGGGAATCGCAGCCCTCGATTTTATGCTGACACTTGGTAAGGTTTCGCCACCGGGTTACGCGAGTTTCAATGCCGACGAAGTAAGCGCGCACCTGCTGCAAGGCACGGCGGCGATGTCGATCAACTGGCCTGCATGGATCAGCGCGTTCAGCGATCCGGCGAGATCGAAAGTCATCGGCAAGATCGAGTTCACGACGTTGCCGGGGGCGCGCAAGCCGGGCCAGGCGGAGATTGGCAACTGGTTGATCGCGATTCCACGTCATTCGCAGAACACTGACGCAGCGATGGACTTCCTGCTGTGGGCCACGAGCGCGGAACAGATGAAACGATCCGCGTTGCGCGGCAATCCGCCGACACGCAAGTCGCTGTTTCAGGACGCGGAGCTGGTGGCGAAGTTTCCCGCGTATCCCGCACAGTTTCGTTCACTCTCGACGTCGCGGCCGCGGCCACGCACGCCGCACTGGAACGAGATCGAAAACGCCTTTGGCATCTTTCTCTCAAAGGCCAACAGTGGTGAGTTGTCTCCGACGGACGCAATGAACCAGGCGAATGCCGAGATCGAGAAGATTCTTCAACGCGCCCAATAGGCGCGAACTGCTGCTGCCCTACCTCCTCGTCGCGCCGGCGCTGGCGGTGCTTCTCGCGCTTTCCATTTATCCGCTTCTCTATTCGATCACGATCAGTTTGCAACAGGAAACTGCGTCGGGGATCGTGTGGACGCTCGCGCACTTCAAACGGCTCCTTACGGATAATTTCTTTCGCACGGCGATGGTCCATACGTTTGTTTACGCGGTTGCGGCGTTGACGTGCGAGTTTTTGATTGGTCTTGTGTTGGCGTTGTTGTTGAACCAGCAGATACGCGGGCGTGGATTGTTTCGCGCGAGTTTGCTCGTGCCGATGATGTTGCCGACGGTGGTGGTTGGCGTTGTTTGGCGTCTGCTGTTGAATCCGAACTTCGGTGCGATTAATGGGACGCTGAAGCAGTTGGGAGTTAACACTGAGGGTTTGACGTGGACGGCGTCGCCGCGGCTCGCTTTTGTGGCGGTGGTTGCGGTTGATGTTTGGCAATGGACGCCGTTTGTGTTTCTCGTTCTTCTGGCAGGGTTGCAGGCGATTCCACAGGAGCCTTATGAAGCCGCGTTGATCGACGGCTCGAGTCGCTGGCAAACGTTTCGACACGTGACGTTGCCGCTGCTGAAGCCGGCGATCCTGATCGTGTTGTTGTTGCGCACGATGGATCTGCTGCGCGTGTTTGACCAGATTTTTATTTTGACGGAAGGCGGGCCGGGATTTGCGACGGAGATGATCAGTCTTTACATCTACCGGACGGCGTTTCGGTTTTCTGATTTCGGGTATGCGGCGGCGATGTCGTTTGTGTTGCTGGCAGTAACGAACTTCGTGAGTGTGGTTTACCTGAAGTTATTACAGGATGAGAAAAGGGATTTTTAAAACGGGATTGCTGGTGCTGGCGTTGCTTGCGGCGCTGACACCGGTCTACTGGATGATCACGATCTCGCTGAAGATCGAGGTGGACCAGTTTGCGTATCCGCCGAAGTGGTTCTGGTTCACGCCGACGCTGCGGCATTATTACGACGCGTTTGTGACGCGTTCGTTTGGACATTACTTGTTGACAAGCGCGATCGTGGCGGTTGTTTCGACGGCGTGTGCACTGGTGATCGGAACGCTTGCGGCGTATGCGTTGACGCGGTTTCGGCTTCCTTACAATCTCGATCGCAAACTTTCGTTGTGGATACTCTCGACGCGCATGTTTCCGGCGATCGTGACTGCGGTGCCGCTGTTTTTGATGATGCGCGATTTGAGACTGCTCAACACGAAGGCTTCGCTGATCGTTGTGTACACCGCTTTCAACTTGCCGTTTGTGGTTTGGATGATGCGCGGGTTCTTTGCGGAGGTGCCGCGTGATCTGGAGGAGGCGGCGCTGGTTGATGGCGATTCGCGGTTGGGTGCGTTGGTGCGCGTGGTGTTGCCGCTGGTCAGTCCCGGGCTTGCGGCCACGGCGGTGTTTTGTTTGATCGTTTCGTGGAACGAGTTTTTGTTTGCGCTCGTGTTGACGCAGACGGATGCGGCGATGACGTTGCCGGTCGGAATTGCGGGACGCGTGACGCAGTATGAGATCAAGTGGGGCGTGATGAGCGCCGCGGGCGCGGTGGCGATGATCCCGATACTAATCTTTGCGCTCGCAATGCAACGGTATCTCGTGCGCGGATTGTCGCTTGGTGCGGTGAAGGGCTGATGGGAATCAAGTTTCAAAACGTGACGAAGACGTTCGGCGATACGAAAGTCGTCGACGATCTCTCGCTCGAAATCGCCGACGGTGAGTTTGTCGTGTTGCTTGGTCCGTCGGGTTGCGGGAAGACGACGACGTTGCGAATGCTCGCCGGACTTGAAAGCGTTACCAGTGGCGATATTTATATCGGCGACGAACGAATCAACGACGTTCCGACGCAAAGACGCGACCTCGCGATGGTTTTTCAGAGCTATGCGCTCTATCCGCACATGAGTATCGCCGAGAATATTGCTTACCCGTTGCGTGTGCGCAAACTCGATCAAGATGAACGCCGGAATCGGGTAGCGCGCGTCGCAAAAATGT
>DASUPR010000462.1:0-5746 GCA_036281015.1 Pyrinomonadaceae bacterium | reverse complement strand
TGATCACGTTCATCGCGATGCGCGCGATAGGCTACAGCCTCGACAACCTTTCGTTGATGGCGTTGACGCTCGCGATCGGATTTCTGGTTGACGACGCGATCGTCTTTCTCGAAAACACGGTGCGGCGCATGGAACGCGGTGAGCAGCCGTTTGAAGCGTCCATCAACAGCGCGAAAGAGATCAGCTTCACGATCATGTCGATGACGATCTCGCTTGCGGCAGTGTTTATTCCGCTCGTGTTTATGACCGGCCTTGTCGGCCGCATCTTCCGCGAGTTTGCGATCACGATCGTGATCGCGATTCTTGCTTCGGGACTGGTGTCGCTGACGCTGACGCCGCTGATGTGCGCGCGTATGTTGAGCGGCCGCGGTGAAGGTTCGAAGAAGACGTGGATGGAACGCGTCATCGGCGGCATTGAAAAACGGATCCTGTACATGTATGGCGGATCGCTCTGGTGGTTCCTGCGGCATCGCTGGCTATCGGTGGTGATCTGGGTCGTCTGTTTGGCGGGCACGATCTACCTGTTCATGATCGTTCCAAAGACGTTTCTACCGCCGGGCGACAGCGGCGTGATCTTCGGCGCGTTTATCGCGAAGGAAGGCTCATCGCCGAAGCAGATGCAAGAGTATCAGGATCGCGTCGACCAGATGCTGCACAGCGATCCGAACGTTGTGACCGACTTCACGATGACGGGCGCGACCGGTTTTCTGGCGTCGAATCAGGGGATCACGTTCACGTTCATTGGCGCTCCGGAAGGGCGCCGTCCGATCGATGAAGTCACGGCGGAGATGATGGGCAAGCTGAACACGATTCCGGGGTTGATGACGTTCCTGCGGCCGTTCCCGGTGCTCGAGATCAGCACGGGCGTTACGAGTCAGCAACAGGGACAGTATGCGTTTACGGTTTCCGGCGCGAACCCGAACCAGGTTTATGACGTGGGCCAGAAACTGATGGCCAAGATGCATGAGTATCCCGGCTTTCTCAGTGTTTCGTCGGACTACTACAACAACACGCCGAACCTGAACATCGAGATCAAGCGCGATGAGGCGAAGACTTACGGCGTGTCAGAGGCACGTATTCTCTCGCTGTTGCGCACGGCGTATTCGCAGAACTATTCCTACCTGATCAAGAAGCCGGAGGATCAGTATCAGGTCATTCTGGAAATGGACGACTCGGTGCGCGAGAAGCCGGAAGACCTGGCCTTGCTCTACATCAAGTCCGACGACGGCCGCAACCTCGTGCCGCTGCGCGAGCTTGTCACGTGGAAATCGACGCTTGGACCACAGGTCGTGAACCACCTGAACCAGTTCACCAGCATGACGCTCTTCTTCAACCTGAAGCCGGGCGAGCCGTTGGGCAATGCGACGAACTACATCACGCAACAAGCAGCGGCGATCGTGCCGCAGGGCGTGCGCGCGGAACTGCAAGGCGAGGCGCAAACGTTCAGCCGTACGGTTACGAGCTTGACGATCCTGATGGCGCTGGCGGTGTTCGTGATGTACGTCATCCTCGCCATTCTTTACGAAAGCTACGTTCACCCGCTGACCGTGCTTTCAACGTTGCCGACAGCGTTGGTGGGAGGTTTGTTGACGCTGATCGTCTTCGGCGCGGAGGCGTCGCTTTACGCCTTCGTGGGTATGTTCATGTTGATGGGCATCGTGAAGAAGAACGGCATCATGATCGTCGACTTCGCGCGTCAGCGTGTCGAGCACGGCGAGAGGGCGGACCAGGCGATTCACGACGCGAGTATGGATCGTTTCCGGCCGATTCTGATGACGACGTTGGCGGCGGTGTTTGGCGCGGTGCCGATCGCGCTCGGTTACGGCGCTGATGGTTCTTCGCGGCGGCCGCTCGGATTGGTTGTGGTCGGTGGTTTGATCGTGTCGCAGTTCATCACGCTCTACATCACGCCGGTGATCTATCTCTACCTCGAGCAGTTTCAGGAGAACGTTCTGGATCGAACATCGTTCTTCCGCTCGCGCCGTTCGCAGAAGTCTGTGTTGGCTGAGGGCGAAGCGGGCGACTGAGATTGGTGTGGCGTACAGGTTATCAAAATACTGCAAAACTGTGGTCCTATTTGTGGCCCTTAGCCCATCGTGTTAAGGTTTCCGCCTCACTTCAAAACGGGAGGAAAGATTGATGCGTTCAGGCGTATTGACGATAGTACTGACAGGACTGATGCTGGTCGCCGCGTGCGGCAATCCGGCGACGAACAAGAGCCAGGCGGTTACGGGCGAGGCGCAACAGGCGCCGTCCGCACAACCAGCCGGTGCACAGACGTACAAGATCACACCAGAGAATTCGAAGGTTGAGTTTGTCGGTTCGAAGGTAACCGGAAGTCACAACGGATCGTTTCAAAAGTTTGCCGGTGAGACGCATTACACCGGCGATGTCACGACGAGCCACGTGACCATCACAATGGAAACGGATTCGATTACCACCGACGATGCAGGTCTAACCAAACACCTGAAGACCCCTGACTTCTTCGACGTGGCGAAGTATCCGCAGGCGAAGTTCGAATCGACTGCGATCAAAGCAGGTGGCGACAAGGGCGCTTCGCACACGGTTACCGGAAATCTGACGTTGCATGGTGTGACGAAGTCGGTCACGTTCCCGGCGACGATTGCCGTTGCTCCTGATGCGGTCACGGTCGACAGCACGTTCACGATTAATCGCAAAGACTTCGGGATCAACTACGCGGGTGCTGCCGACAACCTGATCCGCGACGACGTTGTGCTGACGTTGAAAATCAAAGCTACAAAAGCGTAGAGGTTACAAAAAGGCACGAGAAAGCCTGGTTCTGTTCAGCCTTTAGGCAAGCTAAAGCTTGAACTCAGAACCAGGCTTCTTTGTGGAATCAGGCTTAACAGAACACGCCTGAAATGCTTTCCACTCTTCGCCGTGCAATCGGCGACAGCCATTCAAGTGTTTCGAGCACTTTCGGATGCGTCATGCCCGTGCCGAGATACGTCCAGCGATTCGCCTGCAACTGCTTACGGCGAAACTCTGCTTTCTGCTCGTTATTCAAGTCCCGACCCGATGCACGTTCAAAACTCTCGAGATCAAATTCGACCTGCTGCTTCAAACCGCCGTCGATGAAGCCGCCGATGTCGATATACTCTTCGACTCCGTTCAAGATCTGTTCTTCGCTACGACCCGCCGCCAGCGACTCGACCATCAACGTGTCGAGCTTCGCGTGTTGCACTTCCTCGATCCAGTGATGCTTCAGCAGGCTCTTGAACTGCGGATCCAAATCCCGGTCGTCTTTGATGCTCTCGATGTAGTGACGCTGAACCATCCACTCGATGTGCAGCGTAGTTAGCGAAATTCCCAGCGGATCGTGGGCCAGGATCGCGCTCGCGATTGCTTCCGGTGGACCAATCACCGGACAGTGAACGCCAAAACCTTCCTCAAACTCCTGCCGGAAACGTTTGAAGAGTTGAATGTGTTTCGCCTCCTCGCCGGCAAACTGCAACAGCGCACGAACACGATAGTCGTCGCCAGTGAGTTGAGGCCGCGCGTGGTCCAACACAAAAGGCAGAATGAACTCTTCGACCAGGCCGAAGATGCTGAGGTAGGCGTTACCTCTAATCTGGTTAAGAATACGTTTCTCATCGTTGTCGTCGAGAAACGAAAGTTCGTCAACGCGGGCGAGTGATTCAGGCATAAACGGTTTGCCGAAATCGAGACGCTTCTCGCCGCCGATGATGTCCTCAACACGCCAGTGGACTGACTCTGACGCCGCGAGGGCCGCTTGATACGAATATCTATCCAACATTTTGGAACACCTCCTTAAGGTTCCTGTCTGATAACGCGCAAAAGAGGTGGACCACGGAGCGGCCGGTTTGATTATTTTTGGCCGCACGCTAGACTGGCGGGCAGTTATGCATAACGACCTGTCGCGCTATCACCATCCCGTAAGTGAACTGTTTCCGCCAATTGACGATTACTCTCGGTATCAACTGACCGAGGAGCAGATCGAGTTTTACAACGAGCACGGATATTTAGCCGGCATCAAAATGCTCGGCGACGAACAGCTCAGCGCGTTGCGCGAGGAACTGGCAGAGCTTGTCGATCCTGCACATCCGGGGCACGAGCTGTTTTACGAGTTTAATGCCAACGAATCATCCGACCCACAACAGATCCTGTTTCACGCGCTCGGCGCGTGGCGCATCAAACCCGGCCTGCACGATCTGCTTTGGCACCCCGCGTTTGTTGTTCCCGCGGCGCAGTTGCTTGGCGGCGCGGTGCGGTTCTGGCACGACCAAATCTTCTATAAACCCGCGCGGCACGGCGGCATCGTCATCTGGCATCAGGATTACTCTTACTGGACCAGGACGACGCCGATGGCCCACATCTCCTGCTGGATCGGACTGGACGATTCAACACGCGACAACGGTTGCGTTCATTACGTGCCCGGCAGTCATCGCTGGCAGTTGTTGCCGCGTGCGAGTTTTGCCAACAACATGGACGCGGTGCTCGATTCGTTGACACCTTCTCAGCGTGCGGAGTTCAAACCCGTACCAATCGAACTGAAGGCTGGTGAGTGCTCGTTTCACCATCCATTGATGGTCCATGGTTCATACGCAAACAACACCGACCGGCTGCGCCGCGCGGTAGTGCTCAATGCTTTTCGCGATGGTGTGACGTCCGCATCGGATGCGCCGTTGCTGGAAGGCGTGCCGCCGATTCCGGCAGGCGAGAAGATGGGCGGACAGTTCTTTCCGCTGCTGTTCGATCCTGCTACGTCATAATCCTCATCACGGAAACACAACAGTGAAGTCGGAGAACTGTGACACGACCGCAAGACCTGAGGTGTCTAATGACGTATCTACAAAGAACTGAAAGGAGTTTGATGATGACTGCATCAGCATCAAGGGGGAGGCGACCGTCAAAGTTGTTCAGGGACGCGAAAGCCTTCTCGAGTTTTTCTGTAAACGATCTCCAGCAAGCGAAAGAGTTTTACGGTCAAACACTCGGACTCGACGTTAAAGAAGCCGCTGAAGGCCTGGAAATACGTAATGGAGGGCAGAGTGTCTTCCTCTATCCGAAACCAAACCATACCCCGGCATCATTCACCGTTCTGAATTTTCCCGTAGACGACATCGAAACAGCCGTCGACGAGCTCGAGGCTTTAGGTGTGAAGCTCGAGCATTACGATTTGCCCGACATGAAGACCGACGAGCGCGGCATCTTTCGTGGTCAGCCTGGACCACAAATCGCGTGGTTCAAGGATCCCGCGGGCAACATTCTGTCGGTGCTTGTTGAGAAGTGATTAAGTGAGAAGGTGTAGGTCCTATAGAAATCCTATAGGACCTATACCAGGATTATCGCCCTGCTTTCGGGCGCTTCGGATTTGTCTTGCCGGTGCTGCGTGCGGCTTCTTCGTCGTCAGCCGTGCCGATGTTCTGCTCGGCGCCCGCGGCTTGCAGTACTTCGGATCGTTTGTCCAACTTGTTTTCAGCTCCCGAACGCGGACTCTGTTTCTTTCCTTGTCCGGTTGGAGGCTGATTGAGTCGGTTACGACTTGCGTTTGCCATCGGTGATCACCTCGTTCAAATTCGATTCGTCTCTGGCCTGTTGTTGCGGCCTGGCGTTGAGCGTCTGCGGGTTCTCGCGCTCGTGCATCCGCTTGTTCTTCTTGTCTTTTCGCTGATGGTCCTTCTTGTTCCGATCTTTGTCTGACATCTTCAACTCTCCATTCTTAAGCTTGTGTCGTCAGCGCCTGTGAACGTGGCGTGGCGCT
>DASUPR010000461.1:0-8769 GCA_036281015.1 Pyrinomonadaceae bacterium | reverse complement strand
TACGGCGTGCTCATCGTCACACTCAGGAGCGTTTACGAAGACTGCGCGCCTCTACGAACATTGGGCGCGTCTTCTTTGGTCCAGTCGTAAAAACCCTGGCCGGTTTTCTTCCCCAACTTTCCTTCGCTCACCATGCGGCGCAAGACTTCAGGCGGCCGAAACGTTTCCGAGCCCAGCTCGCGATGCAGATACTCGGCGATGCTCAAACGCACGTCGAGCCCGACGAGGTCGGTTAACTTCAGCGGTCCCATCGGATGGTTGTAACCGAGTTCCATCGCGGTATCAATGTCGCGCGGGCTGGCGACGCCTTGCTCGACCATCCGCATCGCCTCGAGTCCGAGCGCGACTCCCAACCGGCTCGATGCAAAACCCGGAACGTCCCTGACGACGATCGGCTCCTTGCGCATCTTGCGGCCAACTTCCGTGACTGTCTGTACGGTCGCGTCGCTTGTCTGCTTGCCTACGACAATCTCCACCAGCCTCATGATATGCACAGGATTGAAAAAGTGCATGCCGACAACGGCCTCGGGGCGGCGCGACTGCGCAGCGATTTCCGAAATAGACAGCGACGAAGTATTGCTCGCAAAAATGAATGGGTGGCCGGAAACGTTTTCGAGCAGCCGGAGTATGTTCTGTTTCAGTTCCAACTTCTCCGGCGCAGCTTCTATGACCAGGTCCGCTGCCGCACAATCCTCCAATTTGGTACTGCCATGAATGTGCTGCAACGTGCGGTCGCGATCGTCTTCAGTCAACTTCGCGAGTTGGATTCCCTTGGCGAGATTTCCTTCGATAGCGCGAACCCCGCGCGCCAGGGCCTCACGATCCACGTCGTTGAGAAGAACTCTAAACCCATTGGCGGCGGCAACCTGGGCAATCCCGTGGCCCATCGTCCCGGCGCCAATCACGGCGATAGTTTCAATCGTTGGCGAACCGCTTGCTGGGCTGCTCATGCTCCGAAGAACCGGGCCCGCAGCGCCAGAAACGCCCGCAAGCCACAGAGTTCGACTACCTCATTGACGCTAGTTATACTATACGCTCAACCGAAATGGCTATACTCCCTTGCTCTTAATGGATAACCAGATGCGAAAAAGAGACGTCGTTATTATTGGATCCGGACCCGCCGGACTGACCGCCGCGATTTACACCGCACGCGCAAGCCTCAAACCCCTGCTGATCGATGCCCCGGCTGATGCCACACAGCAAACCACGCCGGGCGGACAGTTGATGATCACGACCGAAGTCGAGAATTATCCGGGCTTTTCGGAAGGTATTCAGGGCCCCGAGCTGATGGCGGAGTTTCGTAAACAGGCGGAACGTTTCGGGACAGAGTTTATGGAAGGCTGGATTACCGAAGTCGACCTGAGTGAGCGTCCTTTTCAGATCTACATCGACGGTGGGCCAACGATTTCGACCGAGACGCTGATCATCGCGACGGGCGCATCGGCCAAGTGGTTGGGCATTCCCGGCGAGGCGAAAGTTCCGGACGGCTTCGGCGGCAACGGCGTTTCCGCCTGTGCGACTTGCGACGGTCCGCTGCCCGCTTTTCGCAACAAAACTCTGGTCGTGGTTGGCGGCGGCGACACCGCGATGGAAGAAGCGACGTTTCTGACGCGCTATGCCGCGAAGGTTTACGTCGTCCACCGGCGCGACAAGTTGCGGGCGTCGAAGATCATGCAGGAAAAGGCCTTCAAAAACGACAAGATTGAGTTTATCTGGAACACTGCGGTGCGCGAGATTCTCGGCACGCCGGAAGAAGGCGTCAATGGTGTTCGTCTTGAGAATCTGCACACGGGGGAGGAACGTGTTTTTCCGTGCGCCGGCGTTTTCGTAGCGATCGGGCATCGACCCAATACCGATCTGTTCAAGGGCCAGTTGGATATGGATGAGATCGGTTATCTCCAGACTTCAGGTCGCTCGACGGCGACGAACATTCCGGGCGTGTTTGCGTGTGGCGACGTGCAGGACTCGTTTTATCGGCAGGCAGTGACGGCTGCAGGAACCGGCTGCATGTCGGCGATCGACGCCGAACGTTTTCTCGATCACTTGCCCGTGGCGATGCCGAGTGGTGAAGAGGTCACGATCGAAGGCGAACACATCACGGCGGATCGTCAGGCGATCATCACGCCTGATGGGCACATGATTCCGAATGACACTGAAGTGCCAGCCAACGCCGAGGTCGCTGTAGAAGATCAGGTTTAGAGCAGGACGATCGAGTCGTCTTGTTCGCGGCGGTGAATAGGCGTTGCCGGACGCTCGGCAGCGGGCAGAGTCGGGAGAGCGATGCCGTTCTCGTTTAGCGGACACGGTTCACAATAACTTCCCAAACGCAGTTTTCGATCTCGACAATCATTACAACCTAAAACCAGTCCGAGTTGCCGCAGCGATTCGAGCAGCGGCAACAGCAACCGGCCGCGCTCGGTTAACGAATACTCGATGTGTGGCGGGTTACCGCCGAAGTCTCTGCGCTCGACGAAGTTGTCGTTTTCCATGTCGCGCAACCGCGCGACGAGTGTGCGGCTGCTGATCGGGAAGAGGCTGTTGAGCAGCTCCATGGTCCGCTTCGGACCGGAGACCAGTTCACGCACGACCAGCATGGTCCACTTATCGCCCAGCATCTGTAGTGCGCCGGTGATGGGACAGCCGTCGAGTTCGCGTCGTTTCATGGTCTTAAGTTGATGTTGTAGGTTTTGATCTTGGAATTGAGCGTGGTGGCGTTCATGCCAAGCAAGCGCGCTGCGCGTGATTGATGACCGCCTGTTTGTTCGAGGGCGCGCCGGATCAGGTCGATTTCAAACCGGCGCACTTCTTCGTAGAAATTGATGCCGCGGCCGATGTCGCCGACTGCTGCGTTGCTCGCGCCGTCCTGATGACCGGACGCGACCGATTTTGGATCGCTGATTTCGGCGCGTAGGCATTCTTTGGTGATCTCGTCACCGGGCGCGATCACTACGGCGCGTTCGATCGTGTTTTCGAGCTCGCGAACGTTGCCTGGCCATGAGTACTGCTCGAGTAGTGCGAGCACTTCCGGCGCGAGTTGATCGGAGACGTTGCGGCCGTTCTCGTCGTTGTACTTCTGAATGAAGTGCTGGGCCAGCGGCAGAATGTCTTCGTTGCGATCGCGCAAGGGCGGCAACTCGATCGGCACGACCGCGAGACGGTAGTAAAGGTCCTCGCGAAAACTTCCCTGCCGGACTGCTTCTTTTAGATCGATGTTTGTCGCGGCGATGATGCGTACGTCGACGCGTCGCGGCGCCGTGTCGCCGAGTGGTGTGAACTCGCGTTCCTGAATCACGCGCAGCAGGCGTACCTGCGTTTCCGGCGGTATGTCGCCGATTTCATCGAGAAAGATCGAGCCGCCGTCTGCGACTTCGAACAGACCTTTCTTGGCGGCGACGGCGCCGGTGAATGCGCCGCGCGTGTGGCCGAACAATTCGGATTCGAGCAGCTCTGAGGGAATGTTTGAACTGTTGACGGTGACGAACGGGCGGCCGACGCGTGTGCTCGCTTCGTGAATTGCTTTCGCGATCAGTTCCTTACCGGTGCCGCTCTCGCCGGTAATCAAAACTGTCGAGCGTGCGGGCGCGACCTGTTCGACGAGCCGAAAAACTTCCTGCATCAGATCGGAGCGGCCGATGATCTCTCCGCGATCGACGGCTTTGCTCATCGCGCGTCGCAGTGTGCGGCGCTCTTCCTCTTTACGTCGGCGCTTAATGCCGGCGGCGATCTGGGCGATGATCTGTTCGTTTTGAAACGGCTTGCGGATGCAGCCAAACGCGCCGCGCTCCCAGGCGGCGATGGCGGTGTCGAACGTCGCGTAAGCGGTGATCATGACGATGACCGCCTCGGGATCCATCTTCAAAAACTCTTCGAGCGCGCGCAGTCCGCCGATGCCGGGCATCGACACGTCGAGCAGCACGACATCAAACGCGCGCCGGCCGTAAGCCTCGAGTCCCTCCTCACCCGTCTTGGCGAGATCGACTCGATAACCTTCGGCGGTCAGAAGTGTCTCCAGCACCTCGCGCATGATCTCCTCGTCGTCGACGACGAGTACGGAGCCTTTTCTGGAGTTACGCTTTTCGGTTTTCATGAACGCCGTAGTGTAGCGACTTCACAACGTAAAATCCAAATAGATGCTTGGATCTGAAAGTTAGTCGCCTACGGCCTGAAGGCGCGCGCGGGCGCGGGCGGCGGGGAGTGTGATGCGGAAGGTGGTGCCGTCGCCGGGTTTGCTGTCGACGCTGATGTGGCCGGCGTGTTCCTGGACGATGCCGTAGGTCACGGCCAGACCGAGGCCGGTGCCTTGTCCGACACCTTTCGTCGTGTAGAACGGATCGTAAATCTTCGCGACGTTCTCGGGTGCGATACCGATGCCGGTGTCGGAAATCGCCGCGACGATCGATCCGTCGTCGGCAGTGCTCGTCGACACGACGATGCGGCCGCCATCGGGAATCGCGTCGCGCGCGTTGAGCAGGAGATTCGTAAACACCTGTTGCAACTTACCGGCGTTCGCATAAGCCAGCGGCGCATCCTCGCCGTACGAACGCACGATCTCGATCTGACTGCGGCGCATTTGCGGTTCGAGCAACTGCAACGTGTCGTCAAGCACCCGGGCGACATTCACTTCGGCAAACTCGGTCGCACTACCGGTGCGCGAAAAGTTCAGCAGGTTGTTGACGATGTTTGTCGCTCGTTCAGCCTGCGTGCGCACTTTCTGCAACAACGCGTGTTTCGGATCGTTTTCATTCAACATCGCCAGCAGCATTTGCGTGTATGACGAAACACCCGTGAGCGGCGTGTTGACTTCGTGGGCCACGCCCGCAGCCAGCAAACCGATCGACGAGAGTTTCTCACGCTGCTGTAACTGCTCTTCCAAACTGATTCGCGCCGTCACGTCTTCGATAACGACGAGCGCGCCGGTTTGTCCCTGCCCGTCCTGCAACGGCGCGAGCGCGATGTTCAAAACGAGCGCGCGGTTGGTGCGCGTGGCGGTGTGGAGCTTGTAGATGTTGCGGATCTCCTGAAGGTGCCAGCCGTCTTTGCCCAACACCTGCTTGAGCGTGTCGGCGAAATCTTCGGAAATCAGGTCCTCAACTCGCCGGCCGATAGCCGCATCGCGCCGCAAATCCAGCATGTGTTCGAGCGCGGAGTTCAAACGCGTCACGCGCCCTTCGAGATCCACCGCCAGCAGTCCAACGTTGATCGATTCGATTATCGATTCGTTGAATTCCTTCAGCAGCTTCAACTCGCTCGCACGTTCCTGCTGATCCTTGTACAGCAGACTGTTTTCGATCGCGACCGCAACGTAACCGGAAACCGTGCGCAGAATCTCAACGTCTTCCGACGACAGCAGCGCGCCGTCAACCGAACGGCCGAGCCCGATCACGGCAACCATGCGACCACGCACAACGCACGGCACGTAATAATGAAGCGAGCGGCGCGCGGAAACATTCGCGTCGGACGCGAGGTCCAGATCGTCAGCGCGAACAACACCCGTCTCAGCCGAACGCACGCGAATCATCTCGCGAAAATCACTCGGCACAAACAGCGGGCCATCAAGTCCAACCGACCGCGCAACCGCATAACCATCTCGCGCGTGCCGGTCTTCGATAAAGATCGCGACGCGCCCGACGTTCATTACTTCCTGTAACCGGCTGACGAGCGAATCGAGCAACGGATCGAGCGCCGTCGTCGCGGAAAGCGTGCGGCCAAAGTCGAGCAAACTGTTTCTGAGATCGTAACGCTCGCCGTAGAAGAGCCGGTCGACACGTTCCTGCAGGAAGTTCTTAACCGGCGCCGCAACCATCACGATTGCCGCCATCGCCGCGACAGCCGCAACCACGCGCAACGTAATCTCACCCGAGCTGAAGCCGTCCGAACCGAAAGCGTAAAGTCCGCCGGTATAGACCACCAGGCCAAACAGCAGCGCAATCGCGAGCGATGTCAACGCGTAAACGAAAACGCGCCGCACGACCAGCTCGACGTCCATCAAGCGATAACGCAACACCGAATATCCAAACGCGAACGGAATCGCGATCAACGGCAACACAGCAACATCGGTGAGCCAGCGGTCCGACGACGCGCCAAACATAAAGCCGAGGCCGTAAAGCAAAACAAACGGCGCCACCGCGAGCACCGTTCCCCACACGACCCACTTCATCTGCTGCCGAATCAACGCGTTCCTGGCAGTCACATACGTCTTCACTAAAAGCGCGGCGCTCGCCGTGAGCCCGGCGATGAAGTGCAAGAAGCTGATGCGATAGAAGGTGTCGACAAACGCCTCGGAAACACCTGTGACCTGGACACCCACAGTTGTCGCCAGGTTCTGGACATACGTGAAAGCGCCCAGCGGCATGAACATAAACGCCGCCAACCCAAGCAGCAGAATTGCCGGAACGTAAAGCGCGATTGCACGCCAACGCTTATTCGCAAACAGTTGCTGCTTCGTCGGGTAGAGCATGCAGAAGTGCAGAAACAGCGGCGCGAACAGTATGAATGCCGAGTTCTTCAGAAACGCGATCGCGAGATCGAGATCGCGATACGTGCCCGTGGGTGTGTAGAAGTGAAAGACGAATGCCGCGAGACAGAGCGTCGCGAAGTGCAAAACGAACGGCGCGCGCCCGCCCTGTTTGAAGAGAACAAAGAACCCGATTAACAGGTACGCGAGCCCGATGACGTTGATGTAGATGACGCGCGGCGTCCAACGATGAATCGAGCCGAGGTTGTCGAGGTCTGCCCAGTAGTTTTGCGTTTCGGGCGGATACGAAGGCCGCTGCATCCGATAGTGCAACTGGCCACCAACACGCGCCGCGTCGAGATAGATCTGCACGTCGCGAGCATTCACAACTTCGTCGGGCCTTGCTTCCGGATCGAGCGCGATACCAACCAGCCGATCGCCCGGCAGCATCCACGCGCGGTCGGCCGCAGATCCCTTCTCGATACTTTTAGCGATTATGCCGTCGGCTGTGTCGACCCATTCGACGCCGTCCCACGCGGGTGTTTCCTCTCGTGCTCGCTGGCCAAAGTTGAGGACGCCGGCCGTGATCAGAAGCGCTGCTCCGATCAGCAGGAACCATGCTTTAGTTGTGAGAACCGATCCTTTCACTGCTTCCTCAACTCCGCCCTACTTTCCCCCACCAGACGATCCGAGTATTTTAGGCAAGGAACGTTCCTAGTGACCGCACGGGTTTACTGCTTGCTTATGCGGGGCTAAGTCGTTGAGATTAATCCAACTTTTCGGAATTTTCCGAGAATTTGGAAGCTAGAACCTGACTGAGATTCCACCACGGACAGATCGCCGGTTGGTCCCAATGAAGGTCATAAACTCTCCGTTGTCGGACGCGATCTGTGCATCAAGCAGGTTCCGAGCATCGAGGATAGCTTCCGCACGAACTGGCAAACCAAAACTCGGCAGATCCTGTGTGACTTGAATGCTCAGAGAGGGATCGTAAACGCCCAGTCTGCCGGCAAAGGGATCGATCGCGAAGACCGTCGCTTCCGGAGAGAAACGGAAGACGGTTCGCACTTGTGTACCACTGCTAAAACCCGCGCCGAGTTGTAAGGCTGCTGTTTGAAACAGCCCGTTCTCGAAAAGCTCGGCCGGGCTTGCAAAACCGGAGGCTGACAAACGTTGACCGCGGCCAAACGCGTAAGCCGCCGAAGCGGTCCAAACACGATTCAAACGGCGTGTATAAACGACGCGCACGCCACGCGAAGATCCTTGCTGATTCGCAACCGTCGCGAACATATCACCCGCTTCACCTGAAAATGCCGATGACGGGAAACTCATCAAGCCAACACCGCGGCCGCTCGTCGTGTCGAAGAAAGCAGTCGCTTCGACGTTCGAACTGTTGTCGAGCACGCGCTCGATTCCGAACTCGAGCCGGTGACTGCGTTCGAGCACCGCTTGTCCATCAACGAAAGCCACCGGCCGCAAAGCCTGGCGGCGAAATACAACCTGCTCGTCTTCAAACGCCGCGACACTTTGAATACCGTCTTCGTCACCGCCCGACGCAAAAGCAGCCTTCACTCGTGTGCGCGCGTTCGCGTCAAACTGAACTCCGAACCGCGGAGTGAAGCTGTGCGCGCCGCCCGCGCCGATGAAACGCGAGTAGTCGAGACCCATCACGATCACGATGCCGTCGCGCACGATCCACTCATCAACCGCTCGCAACGAAATTTGACCGGCGAGATCGGCATACTCCGTCGGTCTCGGCGTCCAAACCGGTCCTTCATAACGCGCGCCCGAAGCAGTTACGCCGATTTTGTGTCGATCGCCGGCGCGGAAACGGGTCGTTGCTTCCAGGCGTTCCGGCGCATGGTCGGTTCCCGTTTGACCGGAGAAGATGAGTTCAACTGAATCTGAAATGGGTGTGGAGACAGCGAAGTTGAAACCTACGTATGAAGAAGCGAAACCGTTACTGCCGACGTAGCTTTCGATAACGCCATGTGTTCTCGGTGAATAGCCACGACCCATCCACGCGTGCTGCGTCGAGGCCGTCATGTCGGTCGTCGCGTTCTCAGCATCAGTGACCGCTTTGACGGTCGCATCTTCACCTTCGTCAGCCTGGAAAATCGAGCGGCGCGTTTGCGCTGATCGCAAGGTCCACTTCACGTCGTCGCGATCGCGGCGGCGCTCAGGCAATGTGTTGCCGTAGCCAACCGGCTCGAGGTTGAACTTGTAGACCACTTCCTGCGCTGCTTTTACATCGACGGCGTTGAAAGCAACTTCATTGAATCCGCTGGCGATGGCTTTGATTCCGTAACGGCCCG
>DASUPR010000460.1:0-4147 GCA_036281015.1 Pyrinomonadaceae bacterium | reverse complement strand
TCCGACCGGGCGCGTGATCAAGTTTCCCAACTCAAACGTTCTCAACACGCCGGTTTACAACTACACGTGGCCGCTGTTTCCTTACATCTGGAACGAGATCAAGTTTCAGGTTGCTTACAATTCCGATTTGTCGTTCATCGCGAAGACGATGCGCGAGGTGGCGGAGAAGGAAGTCGGCGAGGCGATGATGAAGCAGGTGACTGTCTTTCGCGAGTTGTTGGCCCAAACACCGGTGAACCAGCTTGAAGTGCAGGAGCGTCCGGTCGTGATGTTTCGTGTCAGTGAAAACACGTGGCTGGAAGCGATCGTTCGTTACCTGGTCCATCCGAAAGAAGCAGGCCGCGTGAAGACGCGCTTGATCGAGGACTTGTTGACCGAACTCAATGCGGCTCCCGATCGCGTCCTCTTTCCAAAGGGCAACGTCAGGTAAGAAAATCCCGGGAACCTTTTCGGCGTCGAATTGTCTAAGACGCCATGAAAAGCCGCACGCCTCAACCCGACATCAACGTTACGCCGCTCATCGACGTGCTTCTCGTTCTCCTAATCATATTCATGGTCGCCTCACCCCTGCGGCCCAGCCGGTTCACTGCAAAGCTTCCGGCTGAGCCGCAACACGACCTGCCACAACTCGAACCGGACAAGCGGACGTTAGTCGTCACAATTGAGCCGGATAACACTTTACGTCTCAACGCACTGACAGAAATGGGCACTGTAGACGATCCTTCCAAATTGAACACCAGGTTGGTGGCGCTCTTCGAAGAACGAACGCGAAACAAGGTCTATCGCGACGACATGCGCAACCGAATTGACCTGCCTGACCGATTACGTGTCGAAAAGACCGTGTTCATCAAAGCCCCACGCAACATGCCGTACGGAAGAATAATGCGCGTAATGGATGGCTTAAAAGGCGCTGGCGCCGAGCCAATCGGCCTGCAACTGGATGATTTGAAGTAATTCCCGATCGTTGTGGAACAGTTCGTGCAATAGGCTCACATCTCTGGTCCACTCTTACCAGCAGGATGGACCAGAGAAGGGATTTGCAAGAGTTTCACATCTGTATTTCGTACCGTGACTCTCAGCACGGCGAAACACCTTCTGGCGGTCTGTCTTGACCGGGCGTTTCTCCACACGCTGCCGCTCATCCCCACCATGTGACCGCCATGAACGAACATAAATACACCTCTACCCACGCGAATCAGCTTGGCTTCGGTCTACCGCAGTTGCTGATCACCATTGCTATTGTTTCAGTGGTGGCCGCAATCGCAGTGATGGGCGTCACGCGCGCTCGTGCGTCTATGCGCTTGTCCAATGCGACGCGGCAGTTTGCGGCCTACATCGAACGCGCTCGTGCCGACGCCGTGCGACGTCACGGCCAGTCGTCCGTGCAGATGCTCACGACCGGCGCCTACAGCGTGACGATGGATTTTGCGGGCGACGGTAGCGTCACCACCCAAACATTTCCCCTCGAAAACAACGTCACCTTCATCACCGAGCTGAAGACGATCACGTTCGATTGGCGCGGCCGCATTCCCGTCGAGATTTCCGTCGGGTTTAGCAACGAAGCCGGCACGGCAAACGTGAACATTACCGGCTCGGGCGATGTGACGATCGATTCCGAGATCTTTCACGACGCGTCCGTTCCCGACGTGAACTACAACGCGAATGTTTCCGGCGACGTGGTTCCGGATGGATCGGCCACGCCGGGCGCTACTCCGTTGGCGACGCAGAGCCCATCGCCGAGTGCGTCACCATCAGCAACGGCAACACCGACGCCGAGTCCATCGCCCGGCGCTTCGCCGTCCGTAACACCGACGCCGACTCCGACGCCAACACCAACTCCTACCCCCACGCCAACTCCCACGCCGACACCGACGCCGAGTCCGACTCCAACACCGTCTCCGACACCGTGCTCAATGACCGTGTCGCCGAGTTCGTTGTCTATTCAGCAAAACGGATCAGGTTCGGTTGCGGCGGTGCTGAACAATTTCACCGGTACCACGACCGTTACGGCGACTTCCAGTAACAACGGTCAGATTCAGGTCTCGCCGTCTTCACGGACCGTGAGCGGAATCGGCAGTGCGAGTTTTACTGTCACGGTCAAGAAGCAGAGTGGATCAGTGACGCTGTCTTCGTCCTGCGGTTCGCGGACTGTCACGGTAACGGTGCAGTAAGAAGGATCAATGAAAATGGCAAACGAACGAAAAAACTCCCAGGCAGGCTTCACGCTGCTCGAGACCACGGTGGCGATGGTCCTCATGGCCATCGTGGGCTTGGGCATTGCCGGGCTGTTTGCTTACGCCGCAAGCAGCACCTCGAACGCAGCGGAGCGCGAGATGGCCAGCGCTGTGGCCCAACAGCAAATGGAGCAACTTCGCAGTGTCGCATTCACCGATTCCTCTCTTGCCGCCACCTCAACGTCCGGAACCACGACCACGGTGACGCGACTCGGCCGCGATTACCGGGTCAACACCGTCATCGTGGATTCAGTGGTTGTTAATTCCAGCGCCACACTGAAGACGATCACGATCAAAGTAACGCCGCAGGACGCCACGGCTAAATGGTCCCGCAACGTCACCTCGATCTTTGGTTCCGTCACGCTCGTGAGCACGCGAAGCGCCCTGGTCGCCGGTCCAAACCGCTCATTCTGAGGAGCAGCAATGTTGCACAGAAACAACAAGCAAAGTGGTTTTTCACTACTCGAGTTGGTCATCGCGATGACGTTGACGATTGCGGTGATGGGCGTCGCGTCCATGTTGCTGGCCCAGGCGCTGAACGTTCGCACGCGCACGAACGCCAACAACGACGCGCTCGCTGATGCGCAACGCGCGCTCAACATCATGTCGCGCGAGATTGCCAACTCCGGTTTCAATCTCACCGGCAACGGAATCGTCGCAGGCGATACAGGTACGGATGCGAATGGCAACAGCATGATTCGCTTTCGTGCGAACACGAACAAGTATGACGAGTCCGTCAGTTCGACGGCGCGCAACGGCATCGGCGTGATCGGCGAAGACGCGGGCGAGGACGTGAAGTACTTCGTTCATCAAGCGTCGAACACCAACTTGCTTGCGCGCTATGACGAGTACGCGCAGGCCGGCGGCAGTGTCACGGTGCTAGCGAATCGTTTGGACAATCTGCACATGCACTACTACGGGCAGAGAGTTACTTACAGCACGTCGGGTTGTGATTTGACTGGGGCGTCGGCGAGCGAGGTGAGTCCCAGCGAGGCGAAATACGTCGTGATTGCAGTTTGTGTGAACCTCGCCGCGGTTGGCAGTCCCGGCAGCTCGGGCTATCAACCGGCGAAGAGTGTGTTGTTGCTTTCGGACGTGGCGCTGCGAAATTCGAATCTGACAGTTTACTGAAAGTGTGAGGTGCAAGCCGTGAGGAATCAGTTGAAAACAAATCGGAACGTGAACCATGGCGAGCGCGGCTCCGCGTTGTTGACTGTGTTGCTGCTCTCGACGTTGTTACTGGGCGCCGGCAGCACCTTGATTCTCGTTTCGGCGATGTCAACGCGTACCGCGATTGACTCGACCGCCGAAATGCAGGCGTACTACGGCGCTGAAGGCGGATTGCAGGCGACGCTGAACGTGTTGCGTGGAAACGTCTCGCCGAGAACGGGAATGGCGAGCGGCTCGAAGATGAACTTTCGCAAGGCTGTTACGTTGAGCAGCTCGAACCTGCCTTCGGACACGTCTACCAGCGCGCGTTTGTCCGGTTGGCTCAACTACGACTACACGCCAACCGGCGCGACCATTCCCGATCGCGTCACGCTGACGTCGAGTTACGCGCCGCAGAACGGCATGGCGTTCAGTGTTGTCGTCGAAGATCCTGACAACACGCCGGTGGCGAACGGCGAACCGGAACGTTTGCGCCTGCGAGTTACGGGCTATGGTCCAAAAGGCGCGATCAAGAAGTTGGAACTGATCATCAAGCGCACAAACTTTGACTACGATCCCGTGGCCACGATCATGATGCGTTCTTCTGATGATGGAACACCGGTTACGTTTGATATCGGCAACAGCGCTGCGAAAGAGTATTCAGGTCACGACCACGCCGGTGTGGCGGGTACGCTGCCGTCGTTTGGCTCGAACACGGATGCCGACGTGGCGATCCAGGTCGACTCTGCGAACAAGGGTACCGT
>DASUPR010000459.1:0-6237 GCA_036281015.1 Pyrinomonadaceae bacterium | reverse complement strand
TTGAGCATTATTTATTACCTTTCGAGGGCGAACCGCGGATTGTAAGGGAGATAGCGGACAACTTACAACCGACAAACCCCTCGGTTTGCTACTCTGAAACTCAGATGCTATTTTAGCCCCTTGCATGGATGCACTTAGCGGCTCGACCTGGCTGTGGCTAGGATTCAGTATCTTTATAGTCACGGTGTTGAGCCTGGACCTCGGGCTCTTCAATCGCAAAGCTCACACAATCCGATACCGGGAAGCGTGGATTTGGAGCGGCGTCTGGGTGACGCTGGCCCTGATCTTTGCCGGGCTGGTCTTTCACTACCAGGGCTCGACGCGCGGTCTGGAGTTTCTCACCGGTTATCTCATCGAGTTATCACTTTCCGTCGATAACCTGTTCGTCTTCCTGCTGATCTTTTCCTACTTCAAGGTGCCGGCGAAGTTTCAGCATCGCGTGCTGTTTTGGGGCGTGATGGGCGCGCTGGTCATGCGTTTGACGATGATTTTCGTCGGCGCGGCGCTGATCAACCGCTTTCACTGGATCATCTACATTTTCGGCGCGTTCCTCGTTTACACCGGCATCAAGATGTTCAAGCACGACGAGGTGGAGATTCACCCCGACCAGAACATCGTCATTCGCATTGTCACCAGATTTCTGCCGGTCACGCGTCACTACGACGAGGAAAAGTTCTTCACGAAGGTCAACGGCAAGACCACGGGCACGCTGTTGCTGCTTGTTTTGATGGTCGTCGAGGTTACTGACCTGGTTTTTGCGGTCGACTCGATCCCGGCGATTTTCGCGATTACGAGGGACACGTTCATCGTCTACACGTCCAATGTTTTTGCGATTCTCGGCCTGCGTTCGATGTACTTCCTGCTCGCGGGCGTGGTCGAAAAGTTTCGCTACCTGCGCCTCGGACTGGCCATCGTGCTCACGTTTATTGGCCTGAAGATGCTGGTCGTAGCGGTCGGTTTCCACATCCCGATCTGGTTCTCGCTGGCCTTTGTCGCCCTGGTTTTAATAGGCTCCGTGGTGGCTTCTCTGATAATTCCGGCCAAGCCCGAAGCCACGATTGAGGTCGATTTACCACCCGATTTCATGAGCGACGACTCAATTCCCGCCGAATAAGTGCGAAAAACCGCTCTGCATTAAACATGTTGAACGTTTTCGTCTCCCTGTGCTAAATTCCTGAACTGGTAGTGTTGCTGCCTGGAATTGGCAGGTTTTCACCTGCCGGACTCACACACCTAACGACGTGCGGCTCAAGCCCTTAGCCGAACCGCGCTGATCTCAACCCGAGGTTGGACCCCCTCCACGAATTAGAAAATGGTGGCGAATAAGACCAGTCGTTTTGCTTTTGATTGGTGGATTATTCAGAAGCGTTTTGTCTATCTGATGATCGCCATATTTGTCCTCTGCGTATCCGCGGCGGGCGCCGCGGTCTACGTCTGGATGTACGGCAACCCCTTCAAAAACGTGGCGCAGATGAACTATCCGGCGGGCGCCCGGTTCATTTCTTTTGAAGGCGATGTCCGCGTCGTCCGGGCAGCCACGCGAGAGACAATCCCCGCTAACTCCGACACGCAGCTTTACCCCGGCGACACGGTGCAAACACAGGCCAGCGGCCGTGCCCGCATCGGCCTCGCCGACGGTTCGACGCTCGTGATCAAACCAAACAGCACCATCATCGTGCGCGACAACGCCCGCGCTGACGACGGCAAACGAACCAACGTTCACGTAAAAGTCGACAGCGGACAACTCTCGGTGCGCACTGAGCAGCAGTCCGACGGCACCACGAACGTCGTCGAAACGCCGAAGACCAAGAGCACGATGAGTCAAAGCACCAGCGCGAGTTTCGGCGTCAATCCTGAAGGCACGGAAGAAATTCGCGTTTCGACCGGTGCGATCGAAACAACCAACCGGTCCGGCGAGAAGACTGCGATTCGCGGCGGTGAATACGTTTCAGTCAACAACTCCGGCCGTCTGTCTGCCGCGCAAAAGTTGCTCGATGTGCCCCAGCCAGCCACGCCGCACGATCTCGAAAAAGTTTTTGTTGGCACTAACGGCGCTGCAAGCGTCGCGTTGAAGTGGCAGCGGCCGCAGTCAGGAACACCTTCTTATTATCGCGTTGAAGTAGCGACGTCTCCGTTCTTCGTCACTGACGGAAAAGTCATCGAACGCGATCAGTTACAGGCGACTGAGCTGGCTGCCAGCGATCTGCGTCCGGGAGTTTACTTCTGGCGCGTGCGTGCAACGGCCTCGACCGGTCAGACCAGCGACTGGAGCGATCCGTTGAAGTTCATCGTGGCGACACGAGGCACGGGCTCGCAGGTTGGAGTCTCAAATCTTACGGCTGAACTTCTCGGCGGTAGTCTTTATCTCGTTCGCGGTCGCGCCGAGCCTGGCACGACGATCAGAGTTAGCGGACGCGAGACGATCGTTAACCCCGATAGTTCGTTTCAAATCCAGTTGATAGTGCCGGGCGGGACTCGCGAGATCACCGTCGAAGCGCAAGACCCGCAAGGCAACAGTAGTCAATACAAAGTCACACTTTCCGGCCGCACCGCGCGCGGCCGAACCTGAGTCGGAGACCTACGAGCGTGTCGAGTCACGTAATTTTATTGACTGATGCTCATGAAGCACCGGCCTACGAGTTAATCGAGGCGTTGCGGCAGGCTGGTGTGAAAACTCTGATCGAGGGTCTGCGCGAAGTGGAAGTCGAAGTGGCGCTGGCGGAACAGCAGAAGCACCAGGGCGGACTTTCGGACCTCGATGGTCCACCGCCGCTCGCCGTGCTTTATGAAGTCGTGCCGGGCGCGGACATGGTGGAGCTGCACACGGCCATCAACCACGCAAAGGCGTTTTGGCCCGGCGCGCCGCTCGTTGCGTGCCGCCGGCAGATGAATGGATATCAGAGCCTGAACCTGCGCAGTCTCGACGGCGCAACGCTAAAACGGCTCGGTTTTCTCGCAATTGCCGACAAATCTGCCCAACTTCCCGCGTTGCTGCGAGAGATTGAGGGCCAGGGTACGTCGGGTGAACTGCGGCTGCCCGAGATCGTCGAAAGACCTGCCGGACGCGGTTGCTCTTCACTGCCGCCCAAGATCAAATTTAATGATTTACGCGCGGCGTTTGATCTCGTCGCTTCGCTTCACTTCATCGGCGACCAAAGCGGCGCCGCAACCACCGCGCTGGCCGGACTCGAACAACTGATCAGCGCGGACCGTTGGGCCATCTATCTGTTCTCGGAAGAGAAAGGCGTCGAGAGCTCGACACTCGAAGCGATCGCGGTTCGCCGTCCGGGCCAACACGGCACGGGCAGTCGCAGCGAAGAAGAATGGCGTCGCGTGTTGACGGGAGAAGCGGATCTGCCTATCGGCTCCGAAAGCAAAGCTGTGAAACGTGCAGCGGCGGGAATGGGAATCATCAAGCGTAAAGAGCGCGGCCAGTTTGTGCTTGCCGTGCCCTTGATTTGTGGCGAACGAATCCTCGGCGTGATCGAAGGCATTCGTGAAGGCTCAGGCGCGCGTGCGTTTAAGAAGACTGACGTCGCGTTGCTCGATTCGCTTTCGTTGCCAATAGCTTCTGCCTTGGCGAATGCGGTCCGCATCGCCGAAGCCGAACGTCTGTCGCAAACAGACGACCTGACGAAACTCCACAACGCCCGTTACCTGCGCCAGTTCCTGCTCAACGAGATCCGGCGCGCGCGGCGTTATGGTTCCAGCGTCGCCGCACTGTTTCTCGATCTCGACGACTTCAAACGCATCAACGACGAGCATGGTCACCTCGTCGGCTCGCACGTGCTGATGGAAATGGCCGGCGTGATTCTCTCGTCGATACGCGACACGGATGCGGTGGCCCGTTACGGCGGCGACGAGTTTGTTATCGTCCTTCCCGACACCGGCATCGAACTCGCGGGAACAGTCGCCGAGCGCATCCGGCAAAAGATATTGAGACATCAGTTCACCGGCGGACGCCGGTTACAGCTTTCGTTGACCGCCAGCTTTGGTGTGGCTGCATTTCCGAAACACGCATCGTCACCGCAGCAGCTCATTGCGTGTGCCGACACGGCGATGTACGAAGCAAAGGCGGCGAACAAAAACTGCGTCCGCTTCGCTGCAGATCTGGCCCCGAAAGAACCGCCCCAACAGGTCATCGAAATGCTCGAGGTCGACGCCGGAACTGCCATGCAGGGTTAGTAAAGGTCACTCCCCCGGACCACGGATCAACGTACAAAGAACAAAATACAAAGTTCAACGAACAAACCAGTTTACGGTTTGTGGCTTAACGGTGTATCTTAGGAGGTCGGACGTGTTTGGTGCGTCTAAAAGAGGTAAGGAGGTGTTCTCTCCCTACTGATATTTGCCGCCGATCCCACCCGAAAGTTCCAAACTACAACCACGGGAAGTGAATAAGTCTAGATGGCTTTCAAATCTATTTTCAGTCTGTTTTCCAGTGATCTGGCAATCGACTTGGGGACGGCAAATACTCTGGTCTACGCGAAGGGTCGCGGCATCGTCGTCTCTGAACCTTCTATCGTCGCAATTAACAAAGTAACTAATCAGGTAGAAGCCGTGGGCCGTGACGCCAAAGACATGTTGGGCCGTACGCCCGGAAATATCGTTGCCATCCGGCCCATGAAGGACGGCGTTATCGCAAATTTCGAAGTCACCGAGAAGATGCTCCAACACTTCATCCGCAAGGCCCATAACGGGAAAACATGGGTCAGCCCGCGCGTCGTCATCGGTATCCCGTCGGAAATCACACAAGTCGAACGCCGCGCAGTCGAAGACTCAGCCTACCGTGCAAAAGCATCCGAAGTTTATCTCGTCGAAGAAGCGATGGCCGCAGCGATCGGCGCCGGGCTGCCCATCACCGAGCCACACGGAAACATGGTCGTAGACATCGGCGGCGGCACGACCGATATAGCCGTGATCAGTTTGAGTGGTATCGTTTACTCGCGCGCCGTGCGTGTCGCCGGCAATGAGATGGACGAGGCGATCATTCAGTACATCAAGCGGAAGTACAACTTGTTAATCGGCGAACGCACTGCGGAAGCGATCAAGATCGAACTCGGCTCGGCCTATCCAATCGACGAGCCGCTGTCGTACGAAGTTCGCGGCCGCAACCTCATCGAAGGAATTCCCAAGACGATCACCATCACCGACGAAGAAGTACGCGAGGCACTCGCCGATTCGATCGCGACGATCATCAACGCGGTCCGCGTGGCGCTCGAACGAACACCACCGGAGCTTTCCGCAGATATCGTCGAACGCGGTATTGTATTAACGGGGGGCGGCGCTTTACTGAAAAATCTCGACAAGCGCCTTTCAATTGAAACGGGTCTGCCGGTCTCACTGGCCGACGATCCGCTTGCTTCGGTCGTCTTGGGGACCGGAAAGATGTTGTCTGACTTCGATCTCCTCAAACGCGTGAAGTGGGAAAATACAATGACCAGCGGGATGTAAGCAGTGGCTTCGGTTCGTACCCAAAGAGAAATCCGTCAGCGGGCGCCACTCTGGCTCGTGACTTTACTGATCACCAATTTAGTCGTCATGGCAGTTGACGCGCGCGACGCGAACGGCGAGCACAAGATCCTGCGTATCTGGACGCAGACGTTGTCTTCGCCTTTGCAAAGCACGTCGTCGAAAGTGAGCGGCGCTACCTCCGGTTTCTTTCAACAGATTTGGAACTTCCGCAGCACCGCGGCAGAGAACGAGCAATTAAAGGAACGTCTGGCGAAGGCCGAGTCAGAGCTCAACGCGGCACGCCAGGCTGGGGCAGAAAACGAACGTCTCAAGGCACTACTCGGCCTTAACGAACAGTTAAACATCACGAGCGTTCCGGCTCGCGTGATCGCTCGCGATCCTTCGATCTGGTTCAACACCGTGACGATCAATCGCGGCAGCACGTCGGGCGTCGAAGCGAACATGCCGGTCGTGACTGCGGGCGGGATTGTCGGACGCGTGATCACTGTCAGCCCGTGGGCTTCGCAAGTGATGCTGATCACCGATGAGAAAGCCGGCGCAGGCGCGGTGGTCGGACAGTTGGGCCAATCGGGAGCACTCGGCTCGGTACGCGGCCGCGCGGATCTCGGAGTCAGCGTGATTGAGATGCGTTACGTTTCCGGTCTCGAACAGGTCGAGGTCGGCGACACTGTGATGACCACAGGCCAGGACGGAATCTATCCGCCGGGTTTGAATGTCGGCAAAGTTGTCGACGTAAAGAAAGGAACAGCCACTCAGGCACAC
>DASUPR010000458.1:0-4696 GCA_036281015.1 Pyrinomonadaceae bacterium | reverse complement strand
TCCGTAGCGCGGAAAAACTCCTTCGACAGTTCTTCAATGCTGTCGGAGTTGTTCAGCAGGTGTTCGAGTTTCACCGGCAACTCCGCTAACTCCTGCGCGTGAAACTTCGCTTCTTCTTTGGACAACGTGCCGCGAACCTGCCCAAGATACAAACCAAGTAGGTAAAGCGCGACCATCTGGCCTGTAAAAGCCTTCGTCGAAGCCACACCGATCTCCGGACCGGCGTGCGTGAGTATCGTGCCGTCAGCTTCGCGCACGATCATTGAGCCCTGCACGTTGCAGATCGCAAGAACTTTCGACCCGAGTTCCTTCGCTTCACGCAGCGCCGCGATCGTGTCGGCTGTTTCACCTGACTGCGAGATCACGAGCAGCAGCGAGTTTTCATCCATCACCGGATCGCGATAACGAAACTCCGACGCGTAATCGACGTCCACCGGCACACGCGCGAGTTGCTCAATCATGTACTTGCCTGCGAGGCCCGCGTGCCACGACGTGCCACACGCCGCGATTTTGATCGACGTAATGCGTTTGAAGTCAGCCTCGGTGAGATTGCTCATCTCGTCGAGAAACACCTGGCCGCTGTCGAGCGAGATGCGTCCCTGCACTGTGTCGCGCACCGATCGCGGCTGCTCGTAAATCTCTTTGAGCATGAAGTGCTTGAAGCCGCCCTTTTCGGCCATGATCGGATCCCACGTGATGCGTTGGATCGCCGGCTGAACCGAGCTGCCTTCGAAATCGGTCACGCGAACGGCGTCTTTCGTGATCACGGCGATCTCGCCGTCGCCGAGGAAGAAGACGTCGCGTGTGTGATGCAGGATCGGCGGAATGTCGGACGCAACGAAGAATTCGCGATCGCCGAGACCGATAACTACCGGCGGTCCCTGGCGCACGGCGATGATCGTGTCAGGTTCGTCTGCGTGAATGATCGACAACGCAAAGATGCCGCGGAGTTCTGAAACCGCGGAGCGCACTGCCTGCTCGAAGTTGTGATGCTCTCTAAGGTGTTCTTCGATCAGGTGAGCAATGATCTCGGTGTCAGTTTCCGTAACAAAGCGGTGATCGGTTTTGCGTAGCCTGTCTTTCAGTTGCAGGTAGTTTTCGATGATGCCGTTGTGGACCACGACGACGCGGCCGGTGCAGTCGCGATGCGGATGTGCGTTCTCTTCGGTCGGCCGGCCGTGGGTGGCCCAGCGCGTGTGGCCGATTCCGTAAGTGCCGTCGAGCGGACTCAGACGAATCGCCTCTTCGAGATTGCGCAGCTTGCCTTCAGCGCGGCGAATCTCGAGCTCATGCCCTTCGTTGACGACCGCGATGCCGGCTGAGTCGTAGCCGCGATACTCGAGCTTGCGCAGCCCGTCGATGATGAGCGGCACGACCTGTTTATTGCCTACGTAACCAACAATTCCACACATGCTGCGTTTACTCCGAAACTTTCTACCTTAGTTTTTTCTTCACTTCCGCCGGCACGCCCGCGACGAGCGAATCCGGCGGCACATCTTTCGTCACGACCGAACCGGCGCCTGTTACCGAACGCGAGCCGACGCGCACGGGCGCCACCAGCATCGTGTCGGAACCGATCTTAACATCATCCTCGATGATGGTTTCGTGCTTGCGAACTCCGTCGTAGTTGCACGTGACGGTGCCGGCGCCGATGTTTGTACGTTCGCCGATCGTGGCGTCGCCGAGATACGTCAGATGCATCGCCTTCGTGCCGCGTTTCAGACGCGATTTCTTCACTTCGACGAAATTGCCGACCGTGGCTTTCTCTTCGAGCGTCGCATTCATGCGCAGGTGCGCAAACGGACCGACCGAACAGTTTGAACCGATCTCGGAGTCGACGATTAGCGAGTGGTCTTTGACCGTGACGTTATCGCCGAGTTTCGAATTCGAGATACGCACGCCGGAACGGATCACGCAGCCCTCGCCGACAACGGATTGTCCTTCTATAGCTACGTCGGGATAGATAACAGTGTCGCGGCCGATCTCCGCTTCCGGGCTGATGTAGGCGTGCGACGGATCGATAAAGGTCACGCCGCTCTCGATCATGAGCCGTCGAATCGCGTTGCGGCGCAGCAGGTTTTCAAACTCCGCCAGTTCGGCGCGGGTGTTAATTCCCGAAACCTCGCGCTGATCGGTATGTGTAAACACTTCAACCTTGCGGTTGCTGGAATTGAGAATCTCGGCAACGTCCGTCAGGTAGTACTCGCTTTGCTGGTTCTTCGGCTCGACGCGCTTCAGTGCGTCAAACAAATCACCCGACTCAAAACAGTAGATGCCGGAGTTTATCTCGCGTACCTGGCGCTCTTCTTCGGTGGCGTCCTTTTGTTCGACGATCTTTTCAAACTGGCCCTGCTCGTCGCGAATGATTCGCCCGTAGCCGGTCGGATTTTCAAGGCGAACGCCGAGGATCGTACAAGCCGCGCTTGTTGCGCGATGATGATCGATCAACTTCCGCAGCGTTTCAGCGCGGATCATCGGCACGTCGCCTGACAACAACAGTATCAGCGAGCCGGAATCTTCAAGCTGGCGCCGCGCGGACTCAACCGCGTCGCCCGTGCCACGTTGCTTTGCCTGGATCGCAAACGAAGCGAGTTCGCCGATTTCAGCGAGCACTGCCTGTTCGACTTCTTCTGCCTGATGACCAACCACTACCAGAATGGTTTGCGGATCGAGCGATTGCGCCGTACGCACCACGTGCGCGATCAACGGCCGTCCAGCGAGCTCATGCAGGACCTTCGCTCGCTTCGATTTCATCCGCGTGCCCAGGCCCGCGGCCATGACGAGCACGTTTAACGGTTTGGTGGTGTTCTTCGTCAAGAAGTTCTCCAGAGAGAGTTCATAACCAGCTTACTGTCACCTCGGAGAGCACGCGTTCGCGGCAACTAAGCACGACTTCAGCCAAACGCTCGGAGTTGTGCCTGACTTTTTCACCGCCGTCGAGCAGATCCGCACGCACGATCTCGGTGCGTTGATCGACAACGTCTTCGATCGGATCGTCAAGACCGATCTGATAAGCGCCCTCGGCCGCGTAACGCTCCGCCTGTTCTTCACTGATCCGGCGGTTGTTCACGACTACAAAGTCAAAATGTATGTCAGGCGCGTACTTCTTAATCGTCTCGAGGTGCGCGCGCGCGGTGTAGCCGTCAGTCTCGCCGGGCTGAGTCATCAGGTTGTTCACAAAAATCTTGGTGGCCTGGGATTGTCCGATCACCTTCGCCACCTGCGCCACGAGCAGATTGGGTAGGATGCTCGTGTAAAGCGAACCCGGACCAACCGTGATGACGTCGGCGCTGCGAATCGCTTTCAGCACCTGCGGCAACGGCAGACACCTTGCCGGTTCGAGCCGCAGATGGCGAATCGGCTGAAACGACTTCGAGATCTGCGTCTCACCGCTGACCACCGAACCGTCTTCAAGTTCCGCTACGAGCCTGACGTCGCTGATTGTCGCCGGGAAGATGTGACCTTTGCTGGCGAGAATTTCGGAAGAGAGCCTGATCGCTTCGGTGAAATCACCGGTGACTTCAGTTAATGCCGCAAGGAAGAGATTGCCGAAACTGTGACCGCCAAGCTCGCCGTCACCACGGAAACGATAGCGAAAGAGTTTTGCAAGCAAACTCGAATCTTCCGAGAGCGCGATCATGCAGTTGCGAATGTCGCCCGGTGGCAACATCTGCAACTCGTCTCGCAAACGGCCGGAACTGCCGCCGTCGTCGGAGACTGTAACGATCGCCGACAGATTATCGATCCACGTACCCTCGGCACTTTTGCCGACGCGCTTCTTCAGACCCGCGAGCAACGTCGAGAGACCAGTGCCGCCGCCAATGGCGACGAGATTTTGTCCACCAGTTGTCATTCTGTCCTGCAAATAATAACTCAGGAAGAGTTAGGAAGGATTACTGAAGATGAGCCGATCGAAGTCGGGGTCGTTACGCAGAGGGTTCAGATCGTGGTCGTGTTGAGCACGGACACGAAGATTTGGCTGGAGGTCGAGCGCGCGTTGCAGTGATTCCAACGCGAGATCGATCGAACCGAGCCGGGCACGAGTGGCAGCGAGACCGTAGTGAATATGTGCTGCTTCCGGTTCGCGTTTGAGTGCGCGTTCAAACATCTCCTGGGCGGCAACATACTCGCCGCGGTTCAGTTCAATCACGCCACGGTCGTAAAGCGAGTCGGCGTCGCGCGGCAGCATGCTTTCCGTGCGCAGCCGCGATTCGGCGATTGCGAGATACGTGCGTGCGCGAGCCGCGACTTCCGCAACCTGTGAATACTTGTCCACGAGGACGCGAAACTGATTGCGCGCTTCGGCAAACCGTCCGCGAACAAATTCTTTGTGCGCACGTTCAAACGCGCCCAACGCTGCCGATTCATCGACAGTCGGTTGACGTGGTGGAGCCGGCGCAGTCGGAGTGGGTCGAACAGCTCGGACAGCAGCGAGCTTCTGAGTCGTTTTGACTCTTGAGACGGAGACCTTCTTCGCGGGCGCAGTCTTGCGAACCACCGACTTCGGCGCGGCTTTGCGTGCCTTGGTAGTTAACTTGGGCTTAGCGGCTTTCCGGGCTGCGGCTTTTACTGGCTTCTTAGCGAGCGGGCGGGAGGGTGACTTCGCTGCGCTTGCTCGTTTTGCTTTGGGCCTCGCCGTCGTCGCTTTTGCCACGCGCTTCGCGGTCTTAGCTGGCGCTCGCTTCGTCTTCGAGCG
>DASUPR010000457.1:0-4211 GCA_036281015.1 Pyrinomonadaceae bacterium | reverse complement strand
TTCTTCGCCGATCATCTTCATAAACGTCAACCGCGGATCGACGCTCGAAGAAACAATGTCCGCGTGAATCTCATCGCCGTTCTTCAGCACAACGCCGGTGGCGCGCCCGTTCTTGAGCAGGATCTTTTCGATTGGCGCTTCGGTGCGGATCTCGACGCCGGCTTCTCGAGCCGCGTCGCCGATCGCGTTCGAGATCGCGCCGGTGCCGCCGCGCGCAAAGCCCCACGAGCGAAACGCGCCGTCGATCTCGCCCATGTAGTGATGCAGCAAATCGTAAGCAGTGCCCGGCGAGCGCACGCCGAGAAAAGTGCCGATGATGCCGGACGCGGACATCGTTGCTTTCAGCACGTCAGTTTCAAACCACTGGTCGAGAAAGTCGACGGCGCTCATCGTCATCAACTGCACCTGGTTGTACTTGTCGTCGCCGGAAAGTCTTTGGAAACGGCGGCCGAGGAACGCGAGGTTTTTCCAGCCCCACGGATCAAGAGTCGTGGGATCGGGCGGCGTCATGCTCATGATCGGTTTGACGAAGTGGGCCATCTCGATCATTGCTTTGCCGTACTCGTCGTAGGCTTCGGCGTCCAGCTTTGAATGACGTGCAATCTCGCGGCGCGTGCGCGCGTGATCGTTGACGCGCCAGAGATAATCGCCGTTGGGCATCGGCGTGAACGTGCCGTCGAGCGGAAGGATCTCGAGACCGTGTCGCGGCAGATCGAGCTCGCGAATGATCTCCGGTCTGAGCAGAGAAACCACGTAAGAACAAACAGAGAATTTGAACCCGGGAAAGACCTCTTCGGTGACGGCCGCGCCGCCGAGCACATGGCGGCGTTCGAGCACGAGGACCTTCTTCCCCGCGCGCGCCAGATAAGCCGCATTAACCAGACCGTTATGCCCGCCGCCAATCACGACGGCGTCGTATCGATTGCTCATTGTCGTTTTTCGTTTAGGAGTGCCTTGCTGCGAACGCGTTAGCATACTTATAATCGCTCGCCCTGACAAACCCGGGACTAACAACACAACACGCATGCCTATTGGAACCGCTTTTCACGAACGAACATTCCAACTCTGCGAAAGTCTAAGCTATCGCGAGTGGTCCGGTTATTACGCGGTCAGCTCTTATGAGCCGCATCACGAGCACGAGTACAACGCGATCCGGAATGCGGCGGCGTTGATCGATATTTCGCCGCTGTTTAAATACCGGCTGACCGGGAAGGACGCCACGCGGCTCGTCGATCGTGTCATCACGCGCGACATGCGCAAGGTGACGGTGGGCCAGGTGGTCTATACGCCGTGGTGCGACGAACGCGGTAAGGTGATTGACGACGGCACGGTGTCGCGGCTCGAGGAGAACACGTATCGCTGGACCGCGGCCGATCCGAGTCTGCGCTGGTTTACGCAGAATGCCGCGGGCATGGACGTGTCCATTGAAGACATATCAGAGGCTGTGTCAGCGCTCGCGCTGCAGGGACCAACGTCGGGCAGGTTGTTGGTGAGTCTCGTCAAAGATGCCGATATTGCGAACCTGAAATACTTCCGCGTTACTAAAGGCACGATCGCGGGCGTGCCGGTGGAGATTTCGCGCACCGGATACACGGGCGACCTCGGTTACGAGATCTGGATTGCGTCCGATCAGGCGCTGAAGGTTTGGGACGCGCTCATGGACCACGGCAAGGCTTTCGACATTCATGCTGCGGGGATGTTGGCGCTTGATGTCGCGCGTGTTGAAGCGGGGCTGTTGTTGATCGACGTCGATTTCAACAGCAGCAAGAAAGCACTGGTTGAGGAGCAGCGCTATTCGCCGTACGAGATGGGGCTTGGGCGTTTGGTCAATCTCGACAAGAACCGGTTTGTGGGCCAGGCGGCGTTGATTGCCGAGCAGAAGCGCGGGCATGCGCGCGAGATTGTTGGGCTGGAGATCGACTGGCCGCAGGTTGAGAGTCTTTATGAAGCCGTCGGTTTGCCGCCGTCGGTTTCGCCGGTGGCTTCGCGTGTTGCGGTTCCGGTTTACAAGGAAGGCATGCAAGTCGGTAAAGCTACGACGAGCACTTGGTCGCCGACGTTGAAGAAGTTCATCGCGCTCGCAACGGTGAAGCGTGAGTACACTCGTCCGGGGACGCGGCTGCAATTCGAGATCACAGTGGAGGCGGTGCGCCATCAGGTGCGTGCGACTGTGGTGAAGACGCCGTTCTTCAATCCGAAACGCAAGACAGCGACGCCGGTTGCTTAAATCCATGTCTATCGTCGATCAGTACGACCCTAATGCTCCATTAGCCCTGGCGTCGACGATCCCTGCCTCCTGGTACGTAAACAGAGAGCTCTACGAACTCGAACTCCAAAAAGTCTTTGCAAGCAAGTGGCAATACGCGGCGCGGTTGGACCAGGTGAGCCAGCCCGGGCAGTACGTCACAACTGACATCGCGGGCGAGCCGATCGTCGTCGTGCGCGGAAACGACGGCGTGTTGCGCGGGTTCTTCAACGTTTGCCGGCATCATGCGGCGGCAGTGATGACGGAACCCGAAGGCCAAGCGCCGCAGTTGCGCTGTCCGTATCACGGCTGGACGTATTCGCTTGAAGGCGAGTTAAAAGGCACGCCGGACTTCACGGGCGTTTGTGATTTCGATCGCGCGCGCAACGGTTTGGTATCCGTAGAGATCGCGGAGTGGGAAAACTGGGTTTTTGTAAGACTTGTTGAAGGCGACGCAGTTTCCCTCAGAGACTTTCTAACGGAAGAACTGGTGGAAGAGATTGGGCGAGTTGAACTGTCGAATCTTCACTGGTTCGAACGCCGCCACTACCAATTCGACTGCAACTGGAAAGTCTTCGTCGATAACTATCTTGACGGCGGGTACCACGTCCCTTACCTGCACAAAGGTCTCGACAGCGTGCTCGACTACAGCAACTACATGATCGAAAACGGCACGCACCATTGTTTGCAGTGGAGCCCGATCGTGACTGAAGGCGCCGAAGCGCAAACGGGCGCGGTGCGCAAAGGCGACCGCGCGCTTTACTACTGGATTTATCCAAACTTCATGATCAACTGGTACGACGGCGTGATGGACACAAACCTCGTCATACCGCGCGGTGTGGACCAGACGGAAGTGATCTTCGACTTCTACTTTCCCGACGTGGTCAGCGAAGAAGCGCGCGCGCGCAACGCCGCGAGCGTTGCGGTGGGCCAACGCATACAGGACGAAGACGTCGCCATCTGCAAATCGGTCCAGCGCGGCCTAAACTCCCGCGCTTACACCGCCGGCCGTCTCTCCGTCCGCCGCGAAGCCGGCGAACACCTCTTCCACCGCTTGCTGCACGCCGATTTGAGCCACAGATCCCAGTGATAGAAACGAAGCCGCAAACCAAGTCTCGAGGGCATTTGTTGCGGGTGCTCGGGGTGGGGTTTGGGTTGGCGGTGATTGTTGGGAATACGATCGGGGCGGGGATTTTCAGGGCGCCCGGACAGATTGCCGAGCAGCTTCCGTATCCGTGGATTTTTCTCGGTGTGTGGTTGTTGGGTGGGTTGTATGCGTTGCTCGGCGCGATTTCGCTGGCCGAGCTCGGTACGATGATTCCACGCTCGGGTGGGCAGTATGTTTTCGCGCGTTATGCGCTCGGCGAGTATGCGGGGTTTATTGTCGGGTGGAGTGATTGGATCTCGTCGTGTGGATCGACGGCGGCGGTGGCGCTTGTTGTGGGGACGTTTTCTGGCGCGCTGGCGCCGGCGTTGAATGGGAAAGGGCCGGCGGTCGCGGCGACGGTCGCGATCGTTTTTGCGGTGTTGCAGTGGCGTGGGATTGTTTGGGGCAGCACGATTCAGAACTTCACGAGCCTGCTGAAAGCGCTCGCGTTCCTCGTGTTGATTGCGGCGGCGTTCGTGCTTGGAGGCGGCGGCGCGCTTACCGGCGACGGGGCGGCAGCGGATCTCACCGGTTCGCAAATCACTTCGAGTTCAGTAATAACGCTGGCCGCGGTTGTCACGTCACTCCAAGCCGCGATCTACACGTACGACGGCTGGAGCGGCGTGATCTATTTCTCCGAAGAAGTGCAGAATCCCGGGCGCGACATCCCGCGCGCGCTGCTCGGCGGCGTGTTGACGATCACGGCGATCTATCTGCTGGTTAACCTGGCGCTACTCTACGTGTTGCCGATCTCAGGAATTGCCGGCAAGGAGTTCGCAGCCGGTGAAGCAGCGAACGCGATCTTTGGTCAACACGGCG
>DASUPR010000456.1:0-13920 GCA_036281015.1 Pyrinomonadaceae bacterium | reverse complement strand
GATCTGAAGAACTACCTGCGAGCCGCGCAGCAACGCGGCATGGACGTTTCGGCTTTGGCCGTCGCGTTACAGCGAAAGTACGCTGGTCCATTCAGCATCATCATCATGGCCATCATCGGCATGCCGCTGGCAGTTTCGTTTGGCCGAAAGGGAACGATTATCGCGCTGTGCGCGGCGGTGGTGGTGAGTGTTGCTTACTGGGCAGTTGGTGGTGGGTTTCAGCAGTTGGGAAGTCACGGGCTGCTGCGCCCGTCAGTTGCAGGTTGGTCCCCGCTGGTGATTTTCGCAGCAGCAGGGACCTACTTTCTTTCCCGCGTTCGAACTTAGGTTCCGGTTTCCCAGCTCGAAATGTACTCGAGCTGTTCGGCCGTCAGCGTATCGATCGAAATACCGAGCGCGCGGAGCTTGAGACTCGCGATCTCCTGATCGACTTCCGCCGGCAGCAGGTGAACACCCGGCGACAACTCGCCTTTTTTCTTCACGAGATACTCAACCGAAAGCGACTGGTTCGCGAAGCTCATGTCCATCACACTGGCCGGATGTCCGTCAGCCGCCGCGAGATTGATCAAACGGCCTTCACCCAAAACCATGACGCGGTTTCCATTCGACTGAAGCTTGTACTCTTCAACAAACGGGCGCACGATCACCGGCTCGCTGCCGGCCAACTCGCGCAGCGCGACAAGATTGAGCTCGAGATCGAAGTGACCGCTATTGCAAACGATCGCGCCGTCTTTCATACGTGAAAAATGGTGGCCATCGATAACGTGTCTATTACCTGTGACAGTCACGAAGATGTCGCCCACCGAAGCCGCTTCGGCAATCGGCATCACGCGGAAACCGTCCATCACCGCTTCGACCGCTTTGATCGGATCGATCTCGGTAACGACGACGTTCGCACCCATGCCACGCGCACGCAGCGCAACGCCCTTGCCGCACCAGCCGTAACCGACAACCACGAGGGTTCGTCCGGCGAGCAGGATGTTTGTCGCGCGAATGATACCGTCGAGTGTCGATTGGCCCGTGCCGTAACGGTTATCGAAGAAATGTTTTGTTTGCGCGTTGTTGACGGCGATCGAAGGGAAGGGCAGCACGCCGGCGGTTTCCATCGCATGGAGACGCTGAATACCGGTCGTGGTCTCTTCCGTGGAACCGATGATTTCTTTGATCTGGTCGCCACGCTCTTTCAGCAACGTCGCGACGACGTCCGACCCGTCGTCGATGATGATGTCCGGATGCGAATCGAGCGCTGTCCTGACGTGCCGGTTGTAAGTGTCGGTTGACTCGCCTTTGATGGCGTAAACGGGAATGCCCCAGTCGGAAACCAAAGCTGCCGCGACGTCGTCCTGCGTTGAAAGAGGATTGGACGCGATCAGCACCGCTTCCGCGCCGCCCGCTTGCAGTGCGCGCGCCAGGTTTGCTGTTTCGGTAGTGATGTGGGCGCAGGCGACGAGCTTAACGCCCTCAAGCGGTTTCTCTTCCGCGAAACGCTCGCGGATCAAACGCAGCACCGGCATTTCTCGCTCGGCCCACTCGATGCGCTGCTTGCCATGCGGCGCCAAGCCGATATCTTTCACGTCGAATTCGACGGAACGTGTTGCACTCATATTCGATGATTCCTCTGTTGATGAATTCCTAAATGCCGGCGCTCGTGCGCAACGCTTCGGCTTTGTCGGTTTTTTCCCAGGTAAAGCCTTCTTCGTTGCGGCCGAAGTGTCCGTAAGCCGCGGTTGCTTTGTAAACCGGCCGGCGTAGATTGAGTTCCTGAATGATACCGCGCGGAGTCAGTTCAAAATTGTCGCGTACGAGCTTCGCCAGCGCGCCTTCACTGATGCGGCCCGTGCCTGCCGTGTCGACCAGCACCGAGACGGGATCGGCGACGCCGATAGCGTAAGCGAGTTGGACCAAACAACGATCCGCAAGACCGGCGGCGACGATATTCTTCGCCACGTAGCGCGCCATGTAAGCAGCAGAGCGATCGACCTTCGTCGGATCTTTGCCGGAGAAGGCGCCGCCGCCGTGAGGCGCATAGCCACCATACGTATCGACGATGATCTTGCGGCCGGTTAGACCAGCGTCACCTTGTGGTCCACCAGTGACAAACCTGCCGGTCGGATTGATGTGATACTTGGTGTCTTTGTCGAGCAACTCAGGCGAGACAGTATGCTTGATGACTTTCTCTTCGATCTCAGCACGAAGTTGTTCGTTAGTGACCTCGTCGGCGTGCTGCGAAGAGATAACCACGGCCTCGAGCCGGAACGGCCGGCCGTCGCGATACTCCACAGTGACCTGGGATTTCCCATCAGGCCGGAGATAGGGAAGCTCGCCCGACTTGCGCACTTCCGACAAGCGGCGCGAAAGCATGTGGGCCAACTGAATCGGCAACGGCATGAGCTCGGGTGTCTCGTTACAAGCGAAACCAAACATCAATCCCTGATCGCCGGCGCCGCCAGTGTCAACGCCCATCGCGATGTCAGGCGATTGCCGATCGAGAGCAGACAACACAGCGCATGTGTCGCAGTCGAAACCATACTTCGCGCGGGTGTAACCGATCTCGCGAATCGTGTCGCGCGCGACGCGCGAGTAATCGATGACAGCGTCAGTAGTGATTTCACCGGCTACGACGACGAGACCGGTCGTGACCAACGTTTCACACGCGACGCGTGCTGTTGGATCGACGCTTAAAGCAGCATCAAGGACCGCGTCAGAGATCTGATCGGAGATCTTGTCCGGGTGGCCTTCAGTAACGGATTCAGAGGTGAACAAGTAACCGGATTCGGTAGTCAAAACAACTCCTTTGCATACACAGACGTGAATTTATTGCAGAAAAAGACCACGCACTGTAACAGTCCGGCTTCACGAGTGTCAAGGAACACGACCCCGGACTTGGCCGTAAAACCTTGGAAATTACTCAATAGTTAACCGTTCCCCGACTCGCAAAGTTCAGCATCATGAGCAACCTAACAGCCTCCCTGATGGAGGTAACGCGTGCGCTCTCAAACGCCGCGAAGGCCGCGGATTTTCACTTCGGAGAAGACACCGCAATCGTTGCCGTGCAACACATGCTCTGGCAGACGGTTGACCTCTGCGAAGCGGTCGTAACACTCGGGGCGAAGCGCGAAAACATCTTCGCTCTCGGCAAGGTCTATTCAAATAGTCCCGTCGTGATCGAAGTCCTGCGCGATCTCGGAATCACTGTCGTACAAAGTTCAACGCCCGAGCCGGGAGAATTCGACCGGTATTTTCAAGCCGACGTGAATCACCTGTGGCAACTCGTAGCGCATCATCTCTCCCGCCGCAATATCAAACGCATTCTTGTGTTGGACGACGGCGGCACATGCGGCACGAGCATTCCGAATGAGTTGGTGCGGCGGTATTCGGTCGCCGGCGTCGAGCAAACATCCTTCGGTATGTTCAGGTTTGAAAAACATCCGCCTCCGTTCGCAGTGATGTCGTGGGCGAGGGCGGCGGTGAAACTACAGATCGGCGGATCGCTGTTTTCACAATGCCTGCTGGCACGTTTACAAACCCACGTGCTGGGCGGCGGCACACTCACCGGCGAGACGGTCGGTATCATCGGTCTCGGCAGCATCGGCAACGCAATGGCCCATCTCGTCGAACGGCAGGGCAACCATGTCATCTTTTACGATCCCGATCCGCAGTTGCAGATTCCCGATTACCTGCACGGACGAATCACACGTTGCGACTCACTCGAGGAGTTGATGTTGCGCTGCGATTACGTGTTTGGCTGTTCCGGACGGAACCCTTTCAAAGATCAATGGCCGCTGAAATACCGGCCGGGAATAAAACTCTTCAGCGCGTCGGGCGGCGATCAGGAGTTTGGACCAATCATCAGGGATTTAAGAACCAGACGAAACTTTGACGTGACGGCTTTCGCGTGGGACATCCACGCCGACAATGGTCCATTCGGTCCGATCTCGATCGCGTACCTCGGTTATCCGTACAACTTCGTCGCGCGCGACATCGAAGCGGTGCCCACGCGCGTCGTGCAGATCGAAACCTGCGGTTTACTCGCCGCGCTGATCCAGGCGCGCACCTACTTGCACTGGTGCGAAGAAGGTCGCGTGACGAGTCACGGCATTCATCGTATCTCGCCGGAAGCGCAACGCTTTGTTTACGAGACGTGGCTCACGGCAATGAACGACCAGCACGTCGATCTGCCGCAACTCTACGGCTTCAATCCGTCTGTACTTGAAGCAGCGCTTCGTCACTGGTGGTTTGTAGAACACAGCGAACCGTTTCCATCGCTGAGTTACAGACCACACCACGCGACTGAAACAGTCATGGCGCGAATGGTTGAGGGGAGTGGCGCGTCAGAGTTCGGAAACCAGCGGAAGTTTGAGCCGGATCTCTGTTCCCTTCGAAACCTTTGAATTGATCTCGACGTCGCCGCCGGCAGCGTGAGCGCGCTCCAGCATGCCGAGCAGTCCGAGTGTCGCGGCGCGAGGCGCACGCCGTTGTAAAGCCTCGGGATCGAAACCGACGCCGTCGTCTTTCACTGACAGACGGAAGTACTTATCGTCTTTGACCAGGCGCAAGGTCACGCCTTTGGCGCGCGCGTGCCGAACGACGTTTGTTAACGCTTCCTGGGCGATGCGGAAACACGCTGTTTCGAGCTCACGCGAGAACCGTTCGTTTGGATCCTCGAGATCCACGATCAAATTGGCGTCGAGGCCCGTGCGCTTTGAATAGCGATCGACGTACCAGTGCAAGGCGGTGACCAGCCCGAGATCGTCCAGCAACGGCGGACGAAGATCGACTGACAGATCGCGTACGAGTCTCAACGCCTCGTCTACGGCTTCGATGTTGTCCTTAATATGTGCGCCTGCTTCCGCTCCGTTGCACACGCGCTGAACCGTGTGCAGGTTCATCTTCACTGCGGTTAAGACCTGCCCGATCTGATCGTGCAGCTCACGCGCGATCCTGCGGCGCTCTTCCTCTTGCGCTTCGATCAACTGCCGCGAAAACATCTGCAACGCTTCCTGCGCTTGCTTTCGTTCGGTGACATCGCGCGCCGTGCCTTGCACGCCGACCATCATGCCGTTTTCGTAGATCGCGCGGCTGCTGACCTCGACGGGCACACGGCGTCCATCCTTTGCGATAACCTCCACTTCGTAAGTCGTCTCACCTCTTTGGGCGAGCTTTCCACAGAAACGGTTGCGCACGTTGTTGATGTGTTCGCCCGCCACAAACTCTGAAAAGTTGTGACCAATGATCTCGGCGCGCTTGTAGCCGGAAAGTTTTTCGGCGGCGTAATTGATGGACGTGTACGTACCCTGGAGATCGTGAACGTACATCGCGTCGCGAGCGTTCTCAAACAACTCGCGGTAGCGTTCCTCACTCTCGCGCAAAGCGGCTTCGACGCGTTTGCGTTCCGCGATTCGTTCCTCGAGCTCGGCGACGTAGTGCTGGCTCTGTTCGAAGAGTTGCGCGTTTTGAATCGCGCTGGCGGCGCGGGCGGCGAGTGATTCGGCAACGCGAACGTGTTCGGCGCCGAAGAAATTAGGTTGAACTTTGTCGAGCGAATAAAGACCGATCACTTTGCCGGAGGCGACGAGTGGAACGCCCATCCAGTTACGCACGTGATCGGCGCCCGGCATCCATTGCCAACCGGGTTCACGCCGCGCGTCCGGAACGACGAGACTCTGTTTCGTGTCGCAGATGCGGCGGAGCAGGGGATTGTCGTTTTCGTCGAAGGCGATCGAGCGCGTCGTCTCGACGTTTTGGAATCCTTCGTAACGCCGCAGGGCACTGACAACGAAGTGGTGCTTGTTGCGCAACATGACGTTTGCGCTGTCGTAGGGAACGAGTTTGCTCAAGTAGTCGAGCAGTGTTTCGAGCACACGCTCGAGGCTCAAGTTCTCGGTAAGGGCGATATTCGCATCACGGAGGATTTCGGTCTCCTGCCGGATGGCATGTTCTCGGGCTAACAGTCCGTTTAAATCAGGCATCAATTACCTCGGCAATAATCCGCACGAGTTGTTACCACGCACAGGGGTGCTTGCCCTGCAAGCACCCTAAGGTTCGCCAAAGTTGACTGGTAAACGTGAGGCATACGCTGACGTGCGTCACGCGCGGAGCGGACTGCAATCGATGGGAGAGCGACGTATCCGCTTTTTCAGCTCAACCCCAAACGTGCGCCCAATTCTAACACGGCCAGAGGAATAATTTGATCGCCGTGCTCGGGGCCGAAGAATTGCCCGACCGATCGACCGCCCTGACAAAGAACGTGTTCTCGCCGTGCGCGGTGGCGTAAACAAAGTCCGTGTCGATACCGGCCGAAACAGGAAGCGGGCTCAGAACGCCGTTAACAAAGATCTCATACTCGATCTTGTCCGGTGAATCCACGTTGTCGGTGGTCTGATTCCAACCCAGGAAAATCTCACCGCAGCTCTGGTCCAGAACGAGCCGCAGATTCGTCGGCGCTGCCGGCGGCGTCGTGTCGCTACTCGGCGGCATCGTCACGAACGCGGTGTTGCTGGTCGACGTGTTGTTGCCCGCGGACCAGTCTGAAACGCTAATGCTGAAACTGTAAGCCGTTCCGGGCGTGAGATGGCGGACGACCGCGGCGAGCTTATCCGCTGAACCAGACGAAACCCAGTTGATGAACTGAGTGACGGGTGCGCCGTTTACGTTGATTGCGTACGAACAGCAGTTATTAGTGACGTTGTCGGTCGACTTGGTCCAGGTCAGACGCACTTGCGACGGAGCGATCGACACCGCTTCGAGTACGGGCGCGGGCGGTCCGATCGTATCGGCGAGCGTGCTTGCGTTCACGGTGTTGCTGTCGGCCGAGCGATTACCCGAACCGTCGACGGCGTAAACGGCAAATGAATAAGGAGTGCCAGTGGCCAGAAACTTCGCGGTGTACGTCGTCTGTGTTTGGCTGATCGTCGCGAGCGAGTTGTAAGCACTATTTCTCTGGTTCGTGATCTTCAGCCTGTAAGAAAATTTTCCGGAGTTGTCGGTCGAGGGGTTCCAAACCAGTGTGACGGTGGTTTCCGTGATCGAGGTTACCCGCAAGTTCGTCGGTGCTGTCGGTGCGATTCGGTCGCCTCTTCCCGCTGAAGCGGGCGAGCCGGTTAACACAAAAACGACAAAGACAGCAAGAATCGCCAATAGATTTATTAACCGGGAAAGGCGTCGAGTAGTCATGGTCCTGTTCCTCCTCCTGAGGTTTTTCAATTCGACGTTGCCAGGGGCCAGCGATCTCGGGACTGCGAAAGGGATGCGGCAGAGTAACATAGATTTTTTACTCTCCACTGTTGTCAATGAAACCTAAGTTCGTTGGGATTTCATGACGTTGGTCTGACGAATTTGAGGCGAAGGTTTTTGCGGAACGATGGGACCTTTGGTTCGTGTACACTTGTGTTGTCACCTAACACGCGAAACGCCGGAGGAACTCATGACTCGCTTCAAATCGATAAGCTTGCCGATGCTGTTTATGGTCCTATTATTAGTCAGCGCGCTGGTCGTAGTGGGCAATGTGCCGCAGGCCGTGAAAACTGTAACCGGAAAACTTCTTCAAGTGACTGGACAGGTGACTGTGAATGGCGCCAGAGCGATTGCCGGCGCCGCGGTTTCTTCAGACAGCGCAATCACGACCCGGCAAAACTCGAGCGCCGTCGTGAGTCTCGGCAAACTCGGGCGTGTTGAGGTGCTGCCCCAGAGCACGATGAAGTTGAGCTTTACTGATGACAGTGTTTCAGTCTCGATGCTCGATGCCGGCCGCGTTCGGGTCTCGTCGTCCTCCAACGTCGCCGCATCGACGACAACCAACGACGGGCACATCATCGCCACGGGCAGGCAACGCAACGAATTCATCGTCGACACGAGCTGCGGCAACACATTCGTGTCAGTGAAGAAAGGTAACGTGGAACTCCGTGTCGGCACCGACGACAACGCCGTCAAACAGATTGCCGCCGGCGGCCAGGACACCGCGGGCACAGCGAGACCGGGCTGTACTCCGCAACCGTAAGGCGCACTTCAATGGCCTTCGCCGAACTTCTTTAGTTACTCCGCCGCCGGATTGAATGGCTCCGCCCGCCACCACTGAACGGGCAAGCCCCTTTTTAATTTTTCATCGCTAACGGCGGGGCGGAGCCCCGTCTCACATCCGGCGGCGGAGCCGTTCAGTTAACAGTAACCTAGCCGGCCGCGTAGCCAGTGAAGGGTGGGCTCCATCGCGCGAAGTCAAAGTCCGCTCAGCGCGAGGCGCGTTTCGTTTCCGCGGCAGTGCCTTTCGGAGCCGCGGCTTTGAACGCTGCCTCAACGCTGGCTTTCAGTTCGTCGTAACCTTTGGCAGACACGCGGCGCCCGTTGATGAAAAGAGTGGGCGTCCCGCTGATTCCCAGCTTCATTCCATCTTCGACGTCACGCTGCACAGCTTCAGTAAACTTTCCTGAGTCGAGCGCAGTGTCGAAGCGCGCCTGATCGAGCGAGAGCTCGCCCGCATAAGCTTTCAGTTTTTCAACACCCAGCGCCGACTGATTGCGCAGCAAGATCTGGATGTATTCCCAATAGCGCCCTTGTTCGCGCGCGGCTTCTGCTGCTTCGGCGGCTTTGAATGCTTCGGCGTGTTGGCCGAGCGGGAAGTCACGTGTGACGAGTCTCACTTTGCCGGCGTACTCCTTCACTAACCGCTCCAACTCGGGATGCATCGCTGCACAACTCGGGCACTGGTAATCCGTAAACGCAACGATCGTAACCGGTGCATCAGCATTACCGAGCGACGGCTGATCCGTTGTCGAGACCGCGAAGACCGGCGACTCGGGCGCAACGAGAAACACTTGAATCGAAGCAGTCGCTCGCAATCGATCTACAAACGTCCGTTCAGCGGCGCGCAACTCAGCTTGTTCGAGGTATTGCCGGATCGCGTCTTTGGTTTGCGCGTAGTCTCCACTCACACGTTCCTTGTTCTGTTCGTAGAAAAGGCGCGCCTGTTCTTCCGTGACTGCCTTTGGCTTTACTTCAGCTTCGAGCAGGGCATTGGTTGTGATCTTCCGTTTTTCCGCTTCCTGGTTCAGAAGCGTGTCGTTGATGGTCAGTTCAACCTGGTCCTTACGTAATTTGTAAACCTGTTCCTGCACTTCGAAAATCAACGGGAGCAGTGAGCTCTCGACGTCAGCCGAGGTTATGGGCTCGCCTTTGACGGTCGCGAGGACGCGCGCGCGGTCGGCTGGTGTGCCCGGTGGTTTTACTTCGGTGACGAGGATCTTTACGTCGTTCGCTGCGCGCAAGGTATCGGCAAACTTCTTCGCTTCGTCTCGTTGCCGCTGTTCGAACAGGTACGCGACGATGTCGTTGACGACGTCCTTAAATTCACGATTGATCCGCGCTTTGTTCTGGTCGTAAAAGACCTGCGCCTCGACCTGCGTAGGGCGCTTCACTTTCGCGACGACCTCCTGTTCGAGCAGTTTCACCGTGCTCACGCCGCGCTTTTTGGCCTCCAGCGACAACAGTTTTGAGTTGATTATCAGGTCAAGCTCGCGTTTGCGGGCTTCGATGACCTGACGCTGTAACTGGTCGATGGTCTCGCCGGCGGACTTATTGATGTCACTGCGCGAGATCTTGACGCCGTTCACGATTGCGAGTGTCTCAGGTAGAGACTGTGTCTCACATCCGCAATCCTCAGGTGCAACGGTGGTCGGTGCTTGTGGAGGCGCCGGGGGCGTCTGTTGAGTCTGCGCATTCGCGAGTGGCACGCACGCAAAGCTCAGAATAATAAGGACGAAGGTCAGTCTGCTCATTTCAATCTCCTTGGGTTGATGCTATTATTCCCGGGCGCGATAAGGTTGTCGTTGGCATTGCTGTCGCACAGCACTCTGCAAGAACTGTGCTACAGCCGCGTTGCTAAGTGTCTTCTCCGCTGGCTGACGTCGTTCGCGGAAAATTCCACACCAAGCACGGAAAACTACTCCCGTAGCAAACGCAGCATTTGCTCAAAATGAGACACTCTAGATCGTTTGCAGAGCGTCTTGCAGACTTCAGTTAGGTTTTTTGGGTGTTATAGTTAACAAACCTCGTCTGAACCCAAAACCAGGAATTAATCCCTTCTCAGGAGGCTGATTGGGAACAGCCTCTTTACCGGGAACTGTCTTATGAGCGTTATTTCCAAAGTGTTTCCTCGCGCCGGAATACTCGCGATAAAGCGAGGGCTAAACCCTCGCCTGATCATCATCTTCACGGCGCTGACGGTACTCTTGACGGCGAGCATCATTCTCGCGTGGGAACGAGTGTTACGTCCGCCTTATTACGCCTGGGTCGCGCGCAATTATCCGGGAGCCGAAAACGCCGAGAACCGCTACAAGCTCGAACAAAGAGGCGAGCATTTCTTCATCTCGATGGCCGTCGACGTGGTCGTCGTCACCATGTTGCTCGCCATCGTCGGGCGCAAACAGCAACGGCTGATCGCGGTAAACGAACAACTCGCGCACAGTGAAAAAGTCGCGACGCTGGGCCGCGTTGCGGCGCAAGTTGCTCATGAAGTCAGAAACCCGCTCGCCGGTCTTTTACTGTATTCAGAACATCTCAAGTCAAAACTCGACGGGAAAGCGCAAAACGGCGAGGCGCAGCTTGTCGATAAGATCATCGCCACAATCAACAACCTCACAGCCACCACTGAACAGATTCTGAATTTCGCGCGGCCGGTCACGCTCGCACCCGGGCGCCTGGATCTGAACGAAGTTGCGCGAGACGTGATTCAACTTCTGAGCACGGAGATAACAGCCCATTCGATCGAAACGAAACTCGATCTCGATCCCTCGCCCGTCGCCGGAATGCTCGACGAACCATCGATTCGCGCAGCTACGCTCAATCTCGTGCTCAACGCCGTTCAGGCCATGTCCAAGGGCGGAGTCCTGACGATCTCCACCGGGACAAGCGGCGAAAGTGTGTGGATGGAGATCAAAGACACCGGCGCCGGCATGAGTCCCGCGCAGGTCAAAGAGATCTTTGAACCATTCAAGACGACGAAGAACCGTGGTCTAGGTCTCGGCATGCCTTACGCGCAGAAGATCATCCACCAACATGGCGGCCAAATCACCGTCGCAAGCCGCGAGGGCAAGGGAACTCAGGTCAGAATCGAATTGCCCATTAATGGGAGGAACTCACAGTGATCGCACGCCCCCGAAAGAAAATCCTGGTTGTTGACGACGAGCCAACCGTGACCGGATCGCTTGAATTGATCCTCAGCGAAGCTGGATACGAAGTCTTAACTGCCCACACTGTTGCCGACGCGATCGGCGTCCTCAAACAAACGCCGGTAGATCTCGTCATCACTGACCTCCGTTTATCTGATGCATCGGGCATCGACCTGACCCTGCACATCAAGCGGACCACGCCGGACGTCGAAGTCATTCTGATGACGGCGTACGGTTCGATCGACGTGACCATCGAAGCCATCAAAGCCGGGGCTTATTACTATCTCGAGAAGCCTTACACACCCGATCGTCTCTTCGCGCTCGTCGATCGCGCTCTGCAGTTAGCGGCTTTGAGACACGAGAACGAATCACTCAAACGTACACTCGCCGGCGACAGTGAAACGTTTGGCATGATCGGTCGCGATCCGAAGATGTGCCAGATCTTCGAAACCATTCGCACTGCCGCGCCTTCCGACGCTTCCGTTTTGATCGAAGGCGAGAGCGGGACCGGGAAAGAGTTGATCTCGGCGGCGTTTCACACGCAGAGCCAGCGTGCTGATGGACCATTCATTCGCATCAACTGCGCCGCGATTCCACACGAGCTCATCGAATCAGAGTTGTTTGGTTACAAGAAAGGCGCTTTCACCGGCGCCGATCGCGATAAACGCGGACTGATCGAAGTCGCGAACCAGGGCACGTTGCTGCTCGACGAGATCGCGGAAATGCCGACGCACCTGCAAACGAAACTGTTGCGCGTGTTGCAGGAACGAAAACTGCGCCGCCTCGGCGATGAACATGAGATCGGCGTCAACTTCCGTTTAGTGTCCGCGACAAACCGAAACACGCAGGCGCTTTTGGACGAAGGACTTTTGCGCAAGGATCTCTACTTCCGCATCAGCACGATCAGGATCCGTGTTCCACCGCTGCGCGAACGTCTCGACGACGTACCGTTAATCGCCGGACGTTTTCTCAAACGGTTCAACGAGCAGTACGGCAAGAGAATTCAGGACCTCGCGCCGGAAACAGTGATGCGCTTGGTCCGTTACGACTGGCCGGGCAACATTCGCCAGCTCGAAAGCGTTATCGAACGCGCGGTGCTGTTTTGTCCAGGCCCTGAACTGCAACCGAATTGTCTGCCCGAGGAATTTCAAACGCGGGCGACCAGCTCGACGTTTATTATTCCTCCGCTACTGCCTATGGAAGAGATCGAGCGCGAAGCGATTATGCAAACTCTCGAGCGTACCGCTGGTAACGTGAAGAAGAGCGCGCAAATCCTTCGTTTTCCACGCCCCACGTTCTATCGCAAACTCAAGAAACTCGGCATCAAGGTTGAACGTCCCGATCCGCCCGTCGCGACGAAACCCTGAAGAAATGGCGGTGTTGTGTCCGACTCCTCAACAAACGATAACTTACGCATCCTCATAGTTGACGATGAACCTTCCGTAGGCGACGCACTCAGGCTGGTCCTCGAGGCGCACGGCTACGAAGTTGTGCTTGTTACTAACGGTCGTGACGGCATCGATCAAGCGCGCAACCGGCGCTTCGGTTTTGGTGTGGTCGATCTGTTTTTGACGGACATCTCCGGGTTTCAAGTCATCACCGATCTGCTCACCGTACAACCACAGATACCGATCCTTCTGATAACCGCGCACGGCAGTCCGCAAGTCTTCGCCGAAGCAAGAAAACTCGGCGCGATCGGCGCGCTAGCAAAACCGTTTCACCCTTCGGAAATCCTCAAGCTCATCGCCACTCACGTTCGTGGTCCAATTCCTGATACAGCCTGAAGCACGCTAAATCACATCGATATTGCCAAGTGCCCGGCGCTAGGAACGTCGCGGCGAGTCACTCATAAACGCGACAGTCGTAATGACCGCCAACGAATAGCAAGAACTGGCTAACAAGATCATTTGTAATCGTAAAACTCGCGCGGTAGTGTACGCCTATTAAACCCGTCAAAGCCTCGGGCTTAAATAAAGCGCCGAACGATCAATGTGGTCACGATCGTTACGCCGCGGCCTCACAAGTATTAGCCTCCCTCTGATCACGCGTTAGCCCGCTAATTCGATGTAGCTGTATGAACATGAATTATCTCTAACTTGAAGAATCACTTCAGGCGTTCGCCCCACCTGAATGGCTCCTCAACACTCAAAACTCAACAAAGAGCGAAGGCTCTTCGAGTAGAGGTGCGTTCACCGGCACCAGAAAAGGAGAACATCAAATGCGAATTCACAGGCTGATACTTATCCTCGTTGTGCTGATTCTTCCTGTGGTCACGACCATGGGCCCGATTCAACGTAGTCTCACAGGCACCGAATCCGGCACGGTAGCGGCGCAGAAGGCTATTAACGCAAACGACATTGAAGCCGAAGTGAAACAGGAGGACGGCTTAAGCTCGATCGTCGCGGCCGAGACAACGGCGCAGACCGATGTCGATCTATATCTCGACGCTGATGAAGTGGAACGTCGTGCAGCCGCAGAGCAATCCGGCGACACGACTGCGACAAGTCCGAGTGCGGTTCCGGTTTCCTTCAAACACGTGCCGATTCCACTTCCGGGTGGCATCGATCACGCGGTAGCCGGCGTGGCGACGAGAAATTCAGGGCAGGGAGTTATCAGGCTTCGCGGCATACCGCCGGGCTCGACACTCCTGAGCGCGATTCTTGTTTGGGGCGAGATCGCTGCGCCGCCGGCACTCAATCCTTACAACGTAAATTTCGGAGTGGATTGCACGGCTGGCGCCAACGTTGGCGGCACACCGGTG
>DASUPR010000455.1:0-9504 GCA_036281015.1 Pyrinomonadaceae bacterium | reverse complement strand
AGGATTGAAGTTCGCAATGTAGGTTGCGATCCGGTTCCAGTTGGTAATGCCATCAGTTCCAACACCAAAACTGACGTTCCAGCTCAGCACGCGCAGATTCGTCGACGACGGCGGCGGCGGAGCCGGCGCACTCACGTTGATCTGAACGGTGGCGGTCGCGGTCGCGCCGCTATTGTCCGTGACAGTCAGCGAAGCCGTGAAGGAACCCGTCGACGAATACGTGTGTGTCGGAACCGCAGCGGTTGAAGTCGTGTTATCGCCAAAGTTCCAGTAGTACGACGCGATGTAACCATCCGGATCGTTCACTGACGTCGAGAAGGTCACGAAGAGCGGAGCAACGCCGGAAGTCGGCGAAGCCGAAATCGACACTTGCGGCGGCTGGTTCGTGGTCGCAGGCGCGCCTTCGGTGTAAGGGATAATCACACCGTCGTTTTTCAACGAGCCGGGCGAACTGGTCAGATACCGCGACGGCGACAAAATGATCTGATCGATCGATAAGCCATCCTCGCGTGTTTGCACGCGAATAGTCTGCGTTCCGGTTGTCGAGAAATACACCAACGGTCCAAGGACGCCAACGCCCCAGCCGTTATCCTGCCATCCCCAACCTTGTATGCCGCAGCCGGAGCAATCCTCGAGGTTCATTTCCATAGCACTGGTCGTGCCCGTGCGATACATGGCCGTACCGGAAGAATTCTGACTGCCGGAGAACTGCACGAACACCGAGTCGTTGCCCCAGTAATCGCTTTGGGCGCGGCCACGAATCCACAAACGGTAAGCCGTTCCGGACTGCGCGTTGAAAGTCACGTCGAAGTAGTTCGCCGGACTTGCCGAGGCCGTGGAAATCTTCGCTGCGCCAGCGTCCGGATTACGAAGCACAGCGCCGCCGGCCGCACTGCCATTCGACTCACGAACCCACGAACCACGCAGATTACTCACTGGCACGTTCGCAGCCCAGATGACGATGTCAGAAGCCGTCGAAGGCGGAGGCGGTGCTGGTGTCGGCGTTGGAGTTGGTGTTGGTGTGGGAGTTGGTGTCGGAGTTGGTGTCGGAGAGCCTGCGTTTACTGTCAAAATCACGCCGTCGTTCTTCAACGCGCCCGGCGCAGACAAAAGATAAGTGCTCGGCGACAGGACGATCTGATCGATCGACAGTCCGTCCTCGCGCTCTTGAATTCTGATTGTTTGTATTCCGGTGGATTGGAAGTAGATGGTTGGACCAAATACTCCGACTCCCCACCCGTTATCCTGCCAGCCCCAGCCTGAAAGTCCACAGCCGGAGCAATCTTCAAGGTTGTACTCCGTGCTTGAACCGGTACCGATGCGAAAGGTCGACGCACCGCCGCTGGTGACACTGCCGGAGAACTGTATGTGGACCGAATCGTTGTAAGGCGAATTGCCTTCAGCTTTGCCACGCATCCACAACCGATATGGCTGTCCGGCGTTGGCATAGAACGTCATTTCGAAGTAGCTGGCCGGCGTGACGAGTGGTGTCACGATCTTGGCCCCGCCTCGATCTGCACTGGCCAGGCGGAAACCTCCGGCCGCGGTTGAATCGGCGACAACGCTCCAGTTACCGACCTTCACCGGCGCCTGCGATGCATATAAAACGATCGACTGAGCGGAAGCTGATTGAACGCTGGCAAGAAAGACGAAGAAGAAAATGAATGCGGGAATGAAACGGAACGATCTACCTATCAATGTATCTATCTCCCTTTAAGTCGTTGGTAGTCGGGTAAACAAAAACATGGACCACCACGTCGCGCACACACAGCCTTTTGCAAACCACTCAACGCGACTGCGTTGAGCAGACCGCTGTGCAGACGGGACTAAAGCTCGACGGTGACCGAGAGGGTTGCCGCTGATCGCCGAACGCTAGGTTTTAGTGTTTTCGACCTCGAAGAACTGAGATCGTTGAATCGTCAGAACGGGTAGAACATTGTCCTAACTGGTTTGTCGAGATGCAGGTGCCTGGCGGATTGATCTAAAAACCTTCCCACAGTGATTGAGCCCCTCCAACTCAACGACAGCACCCTATCACGATGTCAAGAAAGTGTCAAAATTCTTACTCGATTCTTACTTGTTTCGTGAAGAATACAACTTGTTCGCAAAGGTATCGCAACAAGAGGCGGGCCAGGCCACTATACTACGGGCTAATCGCGATTGTCACGGAATTACTTCCGATGCCTCTTAAAGCAACTGCCACCGACACGTTACCCGCCAGCGCGGGATCCTCCGGAAGCCTCACAACCACATTGGAAAGCCACGAAAAACCACTCACCTTCCCGACATACTCGACCGGCAAGTTGTAGACCCCGCCAAACGAGCTCACGGCTTTCGCCGTCACGACAGAAATCGGCTCACCGGGTTGCAGGTTCAGGTTCGTGCAGAAGAGCACGACACGCGTGCGCTTGTCCGAGCCGGGATTGAACGGCGAACGAACCGGAAAGGGATCTCTGGTGAACTGGGTCGAGTGCAACGCTACTGCGCGATTAGAACCGGGATCGGTCAGCAGTGCTGGAGGCGTCGTTGTAGTCGGCGCCGGCGTCGGGGCCGGTGTAGGCGTCGGGGTTGGCGTCGGAGTAGGTGTCGGGGTTGGCGTCGGGGTTGAAGTTGGCGTAGGCGTCGGCGCTGTGCCGTCGACGTTCAGGTCGAAATCGGCGATCACCGCATTGTGGTCCGATGGCCGCACGCCCTTGTCGTCCGCGGTTCCCAACCTGACCACGACATTCGTGTTGCTCAGGTCACGGCTGTCGGGAATCTTCGCGCTACGAATACTCAGACCAGACCCGCCAAAGAACACGTAATCGATTCTTCCCCGCCGCGTTCGCGTGTGCATGCCCACGGGATTGTCCGCGTACGAAGCCGCGGTCCCGAGACTCATGCTCGCCGTCCACGAGTCGGTGTAACTGGCGGTCATGGCGAGCCCCTCGGAAGTATCTGGTCCACCGTTGAAGTCGCCGGTAAAAATCCGCGGTCCCGAAAAATTGCCGGCCCAACTTTTCAGTTCTCCGACTTCGACCACACGATTCGACGACGCCGCATCGTCGAGATGCGTGGCAAAAAAGCTTATGTTTCTTCCGCTCACGTTGATCGTCGCTTGCGCAATCGATCGGTTGGCGCTCAGAAACTTTCCATTGACTGAAACGAGTTGATAACGCGAAAGAATGAGATTGCCTTCGTCGGTGCCGACGTACTTCGGCACAAAGTGCGAGAACCAGACGCGTCCGGTTTTCGCGGTTAACAACGCCACCAGCGTGGGAACGTTGCCGGCAGGCATCTCACAAAGTCCAACTAAATCCGGATTGTTAGCGGCAATCCAGGCCGCCGTTCGATCGTAGTTCGTAACTGCATCGGTCCCTTCGCCAAACTGCACGTTCCAACTCATCACCCTGAGTGGAACAACCGCAAACATCGGGGCGGCTTTGCTCGATGGACCGGGGAATGAAACGTTAAGAAGTAAGAACAGAAAGATAGCGCAGACGCAGGTCAACAGCCTCACTAAAACAAACTCCTCTTTGGTTATTGGCCGGGTACTACTGAAGCGGATTGGAAGCGCGGGGGAAAGCTTCCGGTAAGCCGAGGGAAAAGCTAGCCGTGGAAAGTAGCTCTGTCAAGAATTATTTTCAACTATTTTTCGATACAAACACAGCCAACGATCACAAACTACTTCCCACGTATATTTGCGGCATTCTTCGCGCGCTTTTAGGGTCATTGTTGCGGCTATGTTGTCGTTGGAAAGTAATTGCATTGCGCGTTGGGCCAACGTTTGATGATCATCGATGTCAACGACAAAACCCGTTTCTCCATCGGTGACGATGTCGGGAATGCCGCCCGCGTTTGTGGTCACGACGGGTAGACCACAAGCGAACGCTTCGAGGATCGACAGCGGTTGATTGTCGATGCGTGAGGCGTTGAGAAACACGTCGGCGTTTGCGTAATACGCGAGGATCTCGTCATGTTCGACGCGTCCGGTAAACGAAGTTTGTTTTAAGTTCAGCTCAGCGGCGAGTGTTTCGAGAGCTTGTCGTTGACTACCGTCGCCAACGACCGTCAGCACTGCTTCCGGGATCTGCTGTTGGACCAACGCAAACGCACGCAACACGCAGTCAACGCCGTAATGAGCCTCGAGATTACGGTTCGAGAGGAATAACGGCCGCAGTTGTTTTCGTTCGCGAAAGACAAACTTGTCCAGCTCGATGATATTGAAGATCGCGGTTGCTTTGAGCCCGAAATCAGCAAAGACCCGGACAAGATATTCTGACGGAACAGCAATCGCGTGCGTGAGATTCAAGATCGGAATTGTGGACCGTCGCCAGCGCCGCAAATGATCTTCAGCTTCGCCGCTGTGGTAGTTCAGCACGATCTTCTTGCCGTAGAGTCTGCTGACGAGAATCGCCGGCGTGGGCGCGATCAGAAATGAAAGATACGACGCGGAGAAGATGTGAATCACATCATACTTCCGCACTTCTCTCAGCAGGTTGAGCCAGTAAAGAATCGACGTCGTCAGCGTCCGAACGTACTTGATCGATTGCAGCTTTCGCAGCTTGCCGGGCAGGCGCGGATTGATAGGCAGAAAGGAAACTTCAACTCCGGGCTCCTGCTGCAAATGCCGCACTAGCCGCTCGGCCTGGACCGCCTGACCGCCAAGGATGTCCAGCGATGCAGCAACGATCAAAACTCGCAGACTCAACGCAACATCCTCTGATAGAGAGCTGATGTATTCGACAAACGACTCTGCAACGAGAACCGTTCTTCTACCACGCGGCGTCCACTCACACCCATTTCCGTTCTTCGTTCCGGATTGCGCAGCAGTTCGATGATGCGCGCGGCCATCGTCGCATCGTCGCCGGAGTTGACGAGGTGTCCGGTCTCGCCTTCCACGATCGCTTCGCTTGCGCCGCCGACATTCGTTGCGACAACTGCACGTCCGGCAGCCATGTACTCGAGAATGGAATTCGAAAAACCTTCGGCTTGTGACGTCAACAAACAGATGTCCGAAGCCGCAAGCAGATCCGGAACACTCGCACAACGGCCCGTAAACAAACACCAATCCTTAACGCCGAGATCCGCGGCGAGTTGCTCTGTTTCCGCTCGCAATTCTCCTTCGCCCGCGATCACAAAGATCGCTTCCGGCACTTCGCGTGTCACACGCTGCGCGGTCCGCAAAAGCATCGGATGATCTTTTACTCGATACTCGAAGTTCGCGACCATCGTAATCACCGGCCGGCCGCGAATGTTTTCCAAACTCAAACGCGCCTGCGCCTCCTCGCGCGTGCTGTTTTGATCGAAGCGCGTGAGATCGATGCCATTGTAGATGACGGCGATCTTGTCTTTCCTCACGCCTTCGGCGATCAACTGGTCTTTCACTGCGGTCGCATTCGCCACCACCGCATGGGCCAGTTTGAAAGCGTTGCGCTCTACGATCCTTTGCGCCGTCGTGCGCGTGCCGGTCGTTTCACGCTTCGACGCGACACGTCCGCGAGTGCGCGCGAGCGAAGCGCCCGTCATGCCGAAAATGTTTGAGTAGAAGTCGTGTGAGTGAACGATCTCGACGCTGTGTTCTTTCAAATACGAGATAAACCGGCGCGTTTGCCGCAGCATGTTTGCGTCGTAAAAGCTTGTCAGCGGAAAGTCGATGATCGGCACGTCCAAACTCTCAATCAGCGGCCGCAAAACACCACCCGTGCTCAACGAAGCCACATGAACGCGATAGTCACCGCTCTCATGAAGCAGCGTGACCATCTGAATCATCTGACGTTCCGACCCACCTTCGATGAAGCCATGGACGATTTGTAGGACGCTGGGCTTGGACAAGTTCAGTATTTGGTAATCATGCGATAGTAGAGCCGATCGCGTAAGTCGTAAGCGCGAAGCAGGAATCGTGGCGCGATGCGCAGCATCATTACCGTGAACGACACCTTGCGTTTCCGGAAGAAACGATTGGCCTCGGTCAGGCTGACAATCGCGCCGGCCGTGTCGCCGGCAAAGAACGCGCGCCTGCCCTGGTGAAGTCTTAACAAAGCGTGGAAGTGTTCGAGTTGATTGTCCAGCGTCACGCGTTCTGAAGGCGTCAGGTCCATCGTCTGCTTGACCTTGTGGAGCACTTTCAGCACGTGCTCGCTCAACCAGATCGGGTTCGCCGTAAGACTCCCTGATCTACGACGGTAACGAGCCAGCACTTCGCGATGGTAAGCAATGCGGCCGCCTTGTTTGATCACACGCAACCACAGGTCGAAATCCTCGACGCTACGCAACGACTCGTCAAAGAGCCCCGCGCGCAGGATCGTTTCGCGCCTCGCGATCGAACAGTTCGAAACGTTGCACTCCTGAAGCAGCAGACGTTCAAACGTGACCTCGCCGTTCGAAGGACAGATCGTCATGAACTCTTCGCCGGCTTCCGAAGAATCGCCAAACATGACCACGTTCGGGTACAGCACGTCGATCGTCGGATCCGCTTGTATGCGCGGAACCTGAACTTCGAGGTAATGCGGGAGCCACGAATCGTCGCCGTCGAGAAAAGCGATCAGCGAACCACGCGCAGCTTTGATGCCGGTGTTGCGCGCGGCACTGACGCCGCGGTTCTCCTGTTTGAGATAAACGATGCGCGACATGTACGGCGCCAGCACTTTTTCCAGCGCTTCCGTGTCAGGCGAGCCGTCGTTGATGACGATGATCTCGTGGTCGGTGAAGGTCTGCGCGAGGACAGAGTTCAGCGCGTCGCCGATGTAATCGGCAACGTTGTAAGCAGGTACGATAACACTGACGAGAGGGGGTTTCGTCTGATCCAACGAAGAACTCCGTCTATATGTCTATTCTGCTAACGCTATTCGAATTCGCTTCGCCACGCGGTTCAATGTTAACGGACGAGAGACGATCAAGCGAGCGCTTTGGCGACCCGAATCTCACGTTTCCCATCCGCCGTCTCTTCGCCAGGCAATCGATCACCGTCAAATCGTCGACGAAGTTTAAGGTATGAACCCCTGTAATATTGTCATCCCAATCTGGAAGTATCTTTACAACTTCTACTTCTTCGTACGCTACCGCAGTCAAATTGGTGACCTTGTTAATTGTAGTCGCGTAACCATACCTGAGCGAACTGTCCTGACCGGGGCGATAGAGAATATCGTTCGACCAGAAGAGCCGGCCCGCAGGACGCGCCGAACGAACGTCGGAGACGATCGGGTTGCGCGCGTGCGGTTTCCAGGGGCCAAATAGGCTGTCGGAGTAGTAAAGATGCAGCTCGTCCCAGTTCACCGCCACGCCTTCTTCCTCGACGTTCACAAACATCCACCACGTTTTGTCGACCTCGACGACTGTCGCGTCGAGCGGACGATTTGTTTCCAGTAAGACTTTCTCCGGTCGCCATTCGAACGGAAACGATACTGCGCGATAAAGCTCCACGACGTTTCGCTGTCCCGTTTCGGGAATCATGTAGTAGTCGTTTTGCCATTCAAACACGAAAGGATACGACAAGTGACAGTCGAGCTTTAATACTTCCGTTGGACCAGCGACGATACCGTTTTCGTCGACCTCGACGACTGAGATGTGCGCGCGGCCTAACTCGTTCACGAACTCTTCGAAAAAAATGTAGTACTTACCGTCGACCTTTAGCGGAAACGGATCTGCCCAGAAACGATTGGGCGGCGGAATCAGGTATTTAAATTCGCCCTGCTTGATTTGATACGCCAGCACCCACTGTTCGAAGGACGAGAATTTCTCAAAGACGCGCGCGGCGGCGCGACCGGAGAGTTTGAGAAACATTTCAGTCATCGCGGCATTGCCCGGCGCTTTGCCAGGCATTTGACCGCCGTCGCTCATCTTTTCAAACTCGCGCTTTGCGTGCAGATCCTCGAGCCCACGCGCAACAAACGCTGCCGACTTCCAGTAACACGTGTTGTTGTTCAGACGAACCGAGAAGCGGCTGAGAGTTGGTGTCACGGATTTATAGACAACGTACTCTTTGTTTTCTTTCAGTCCCTTCAACAACGAAGAAGAAATAGGAATCTGATCCTTGACCTCATTAAACCCGGGTGCCTCTCCAAACGAATAAAACCAGACGCCGTGCTTCGCCGCGCCCGCATACTTCGCGTTCAGTTCGCTGCCGGCAAAGTTAATCATCACGTCCAGTTCAGAGTTTATCTGAGCGCTTGGTTTTGAGGGCTCCAACAGATCTTCGATACTAGTCAACTCCAGTGCATCCGACTCAAAAAGCTTGCGATCGACACGGTTATAAAGTTTATGCAACAGACTACTCTTGTCTTGCTGCTTTTCCGTGTTTACAACGAACTCGATACTCGCAACTCCCGACGCCAGCACCTTCTCCAACGACCGTCGCACCCAACGCGGCTGCACAAACGAATCGATGATGATTCCGATCCTCAGTGGTGCGGGTTGATCAACCATCTAAACAGTCACGGGCAGGGCGCTGGGCTCGCTCGCTTCCGACGTGCGCGGCGAATGATCGATGTAGCGACGATGCCACAATTCGAGGATCAGCAACGCCCACAGCGGAAAAGAATGATCGCGGCGGTTTTTGTGGTGTTCGTCGAGGATGAGATCGACGTAATCGGAGTTTACGTAACCGCGTTGGCGCGTGCGCGGCTCGCTCAACGTCTCGCGTATCTGATCGCGCAACTGGCGGTTGATCCACTGTTCCAACGGTATGCCAAAACCCTGCTTTGGACGGTCGAGTATCTCCGCCGGGATCAGATCTCGCGCGACACGCTTCAGCAGTTGCTTTGTTTCCGTGCCTGCTAGTTTCAACGACGCGGGAACTTTGGTCACGAAGTCGATCAGCTTGTGGTCCAACAACGGCACACGCACTTCCAGCGACGTCGCCATGCTCATGCGATCGACTTTCGTCAGGATGTCTCCCGGCAGATACGTCTTACCGTCGATGTAGAGCAACTGGTCCAACGGCTCGTTTGTCCTCACGTGGCTTGCATACTCGCGAAAACTGCGTGCGACGCGATCCGTTGCTCCCAAAGCGCGTTGGAAGTCAGCCGTGTACAGCGTCTTTCGGGTCAACCCCGTGAAATAGGAAAGACTATCGAGATACCGGTCGATCGGATCGAGCGAGATGTTGTGCAGGTAATTGCGGCCCCACGCGCCGTGCGGCAAACGATAACTCAACGGCCGCATCACTCCCGCGCGCAACGCCTTTGGCAGCGCCGAAAACGCGCGCCGGCTTTCCTGGACCACGTAATGCGTGTAACCCGCAAACAATTCATCGCCGCCGTCTCCCGACAAAGCGACCGTGACGTGATCGCGCGCCAGCTTCGAGACCATGTACGTCGGTATCGCCGACGGATCGGCAAACGGTTCGTCGAAATGCCACACGAGCTCGTCGATGACGTCGCAAATCTGCGGCGTGACGAAGAACTCATGATGATCCGTGCCGAGTTTTTTCGCGGTGAGACGCGCGTACTTGAGCTCGTTGTAACTGTCTTCATGAAACCCGATCGAAAAGGTCTTGACCGGTTGATTCATGTGCTGCGCCATCAA
>DASUPR010000454.1:0-6181 GCA_036281015.1 Pyrinomonadaceae bacterium | reverse complement strand
GACCACTGGTAAAGGCGACGTTGTTTGCGCTCGCGGCCGATCGGCATCTGTTATCGATCACGATCCCGGCACTGTGCGCAGATCGACGTACGTTAGCGAATCTGGTTTCGAAACTGAGCGGCGTCGCGGAACTCGACGACGAGCCGCTTCAGTACATCCAGTTTTCCGAATGGCAAAACTCACTCGCGGAAGAAGCAGACGCTGAAAAAGGACGTGAGTACTGGTCGAAACACGAACTGACAAACACGTCAGCAACGTTACCCGGTCAACGCACTCGCCAACACGCACAAACTGAAATACCGAGCGAACTCGAATCCGTAAAAAGTCACTTCACCCCGGAATACACCACACGCATCACCGCGCTGGCAACGAAACACGACACAACCACCGCAAGCGTGCTTCTCGCTGCCTGGCAGACGCTGCTATGGCGATTGACGCAGCAATCCATCACGATCGGAAACATCGCCGAAGGCCGCTCATACGAACTACTGCAAGACGCATTCGGCCTATTCGCGCGCGTGTTGCCGGTCTCGTGCCAGCTCACTGATGACCTGCGCTTCAGCGAAGTCATCTCCGAGATCGATCGCTTTCAACACGAATCAGAGGAGTGGCAGGACTACTTCAGTCTGGACGATTCAACCAACGGCGCGCTCAAGTACTTCCCGTTCGGTTACGAATATGCCGAGATCGCTGCGGCGCAACAAACAAGCAATTCAAAGCTGTCCGTATACCGTCAAACCACCGTTCTCGAAGCGTTTGACCTTAAACTCAATGCGACCCAAACCGCTGAAGCTATCGACGCGGCCTTTGACTACAACAGCGCCATCTTTGATGAAGCGTACGTAAAACTCATCGCCGAACAGTTTCAGACGCTACTCGACTCCGCGCTCACGAACCCCGACAGCACAATCGCCGATCTCGAAATCGTCAGCGCCGCCCAACGCCAACAGATCCTCAGCGACTGGAACAACACCAACTGCGACTACGAACTCGACCGCTGCGTTCACGAACTCTTCGAACAACAAGCCGAACGCACACCGGACGCACTAGCCGTAGTCTTTCAAGACGAACAACTCACGTTTGCCGAACTCAACCGCCGCGCGAACCAACTGGCCGCATATTTAAAGGACGCAGGCGTCGTCGCTGACACCGCCGTCGGGATCCGCATCGAACCCTCACTCGAGATGCTGATCGCCGTGCTCGGAATCATGAAAGCCGGCGGCGCTTACATCCCACTCGATCCGCGCAATCCACAGCAACGCATCGATCAGGTACTGCAAGACGCCGGCACCTCGATCCTGTTGACGCGGGAAGCGCTAGCAAAGGTCTACGCCGAGAGCACCGACAATCCTGAAAGCACCACCAGCACGGACAATCTCGCGTACATCATCTATACCTCCGGTTCGACCGGCCAACCAAAAGGCGTGATGATCCAACACCGTTCCGTCGTAAACCTCGCCGCAGCTCTGAAAGAACAGGTCTACAACGGTCTCGGACCAACTCTCAAGGTCGGTCTCAGCGCTCCGCTCGCTTTCGACGCGTCAGTCAAACAGCTTGTGCAACTGCTTCACGGTCACACCCTTCACATACTGCCGGAAGAACTGCGACTCGATGCGATGGGCGCGCTGAATTACATCGATCAGCACCAGCTCGACGTTCTCGATACCACTCCCTCACAACTGAAGCTCCTCCTCGCTGCCGGTCTAGACCAAAGCACCAAAACTGCTCCGAAGCTCATGCTGATCGGCGGCGAAGCAATCGACGAATCGACCTGGACGCGACTGGCCGCAGCACAACAGACACGTTTCTTCAACGTTTACGGCCCAACGGAATGCACCGTCGACGCCACCTGGACAACAGTCGAAAACACGCGAGCTCAACCAACGATTGGCCGCCCGATACCAAACGCGCAAACCTACATTCTCGATAAGAACCTCAAGCCCACGGGCGTCCATCTCGGCGGCGAACTCTTCATCAGCGGCGCCGGTCTCGCTCGCGGCTATCTCAATTCACCCGAACGAACTGCCGAGCGATTCATTCCAAACGATCTATCGAGCGAAGAAGGCGCGCGCTTGTATCGCACCGGCGATCTCGCACGCTACGCACCGGACGGCTCGATCATCTTCACCGGCCGCAACGACACGCAGGTCAAAGTGCGCGGCCATCGCATCGAGCTCGGCGAGATCGAATCCGCCCTGCTCCGGCGCGACGAGATCAAACAAGCCGTTGTCGTCGCGCGTGAAGCAAACAACGCTGACGTCAGACTCGTCGCTTACATCGTGACCACCGACGGCGCCAAGCTCGACACCACCGAACTACGCCAAAAGCTGAGCGAACAGCTACCCGATTACATGGTGCCGTCATTCCTGGTCGCGCTCGACGAACTGCCGCTAACACGCAACGGCAAAGTCGATCTCAGGGCCCTTCCTGCACCCGAAACAGCGCAAAGGTCTCGCGACGAACACTACGTCGCGCCACGTAACGAGATCGAAGCAACCATCACGCGCGTTTGGCAGGAAGTGCTCGGCGTCGAACGCATCGGCGTCAACGACAACTTCTTCGACGCCGGCGGGCACTCGCTGCTGATGGTCCAGGTACACAACAAGCTCACCGATCTCTTCGACAAGAAAATCTCCATCGTCGAGATGTTTGCCAAACCGACGATCAGCGCCCTCGCCGAGTATTTCAGCGAAGCGAACGGCCACAAACCCACATTCGAGAAAGTCATGGACCGCGCTGCACGCCGCAGGCAGGCAGTCAGCATGCGCCACTAAACAAAACATCAAGGACGGGCTGATGAGTTCCAACCACACGAATCAAATCGAAGGCATCGCCATCATCGGCATGGCTGGACGCTTTCCCGGCGCGAACAACATCGCGGAATACTGGCGCAACCTGCGCGACGGCGTTGAAGCGATCACGTTCTTCAGCGACGAAGAGTTACAGAAGGCCGGCGTGGAAGCGTCGCGGCTGAGCTCGCCGAATTTCGTCAAAGCAAAAGGCGCGATTGAAAACGCCGACATGTTTGACGCGGCATTCTTCGGATTCACGCCGCGCGAAGCGGAGATCATGGACCCGCAACATCGCCTGTTCATGGAGACGGTGTGGACGGCTCTCGAAGACGCGGGTTACGACCCCGAGACTTACAAAGGGGCGATCGGTCTTTACGGCGGCGAGGGCATGAACAGCTACTTGCTGTTGAACCTGATGTCGAATCGTGACCTGCTGGATTCGGTTGGACTGTTGCAAGCGTCGGTGCAGAACCGCGGCGATCACCTCACGACGCACGTGGCCTACGAGTTGAATCTCAAAGGACCGAGTTTAACGATCCAAACCGCATGTTCGACGTCGCTGGTTGCGGTCCACACGGCGTGTCAGAGCCTGCTGAATTTCGAGTGTGATATGGCGCTGGCGGGCGGCGTCACGATCACGGTGCCGCTGAAGAATGGCTACACGTATCTCGACGGCGGCATTTATTCACCTGACGGTCATTGCCGAGCGTTTGACGAGAACGCGCACGGAACTGTGCAGGGCGATGGTGTCGCGGTTGTTGCGCTGAAGCGGTTGAGCGATGCGCTCAAAGACGGCGACACGATTCACGCCGTGATTCGAGGTTCGGCCGTTAACAACGACGGCTCGCTGAAGGTTGGCTACACGGCGCCGAGTGTAAACGGACAGGCCGAAGTCATTGCCGAAGCACACGCGGTGAGCGGCGTCGATCCGGAAACGATCACGTATGTTGAGACTCACGGAACGGGCACAGCGCTCGGCGATCCCGTTGAAGTCGAAGCACTCACGCGCGCGTTTCGAAACGGCACTGAGGCGAAGCGTTTCTGCGCGATCGGTTCGGTGAAGTCGAACATCGGGCATCTCGACGCGGCAGCTGGTGTGGCCGGTTTGATCAAGACAGTGCTCGCGCTCAAGCATCGTGAGATTCCGCCGAGTCTCAATTTCGAAACCGAGAATCCGCGTATTGATTTCGCAAACAGTCCGTTTTACGTCAACGCGCAACTGTCTGAGTGGAAGACGAAGAACGGCGATCGACGCCGCGCGGGTGTGAGCTCTTTCGGCATCGGCGGCACGAACGCGCACGTCGTTATCGAAGAAGCGCCCGAAGCGGTCGCGTCAGAATCGAAACGCAACTGGCACTTGTTACCGCTTGCCGCGCGCACGAGCGCTGCGCTCGACGCAGCCACGATTAACTTACACGCATACCTCAAAGATAACCCGCAGCTCAATCTCGCTGATGTGGCCCACACGCTTCAGGTCGGAAGAAAGAAGTTAAATCACCGGCGCGTGGTTGTGTGCCGCGACATGGAAGACGCGGTGCGTGCGCTCGAAACGCTTGACGCGCGGCGTGTCTTTACGAGTCTTCAGGAGCCGCGCACTCGTCCGGTGGTGTTCCTGTTTCCGGGTCAGGGCGCGCAATACGTCTCGATGGGGCGGGAGTTGTACCAGGCGGAACCGATCTTCCGCGAGCAGATCGACAAGTGTTCGGAGATTCTCAAACCGCACCTCGGTTTTGATCTTCGCGACGTGCTTTATCCGAGCGACGACGGTCTCGAAGAAGCGAAGGAGAAACTCAACCAGACATTTGTGACGCAGCCGGCGCTTTTTGTAACTGAGTATGCGCTGGCGAAGCAATGGATGGCATGGGGCGTCATGCCGGAAGCGATGATCGGTCACAGCATTGGTGAATACGTCGCAGCGTGTTTGGCCGGAGTGTTCTCGCTTGAAGATGCGTTACGAATCGTGGCGCTGCGCGGAAAGCTGATTCAGAGTCTGCCTTCGGGATCGATGCTCGTGGTCTCACTGCCGGAGCAGAAGGTGCGCGCTCTCATCGCCGAACGGCCTGAGCTCGCAATCGCCGCGATCAACTCGCCCGGATTGTGTACGGTCTCCGGAACACACGAAGCGATCGACGCCCTGGAAGCAGAGCTGAAGCCACAGGGACTGATGTTGCGGCGGCTGCAAACTTCACACGCGTTTCATTCGCCAATGATGGAGCCGATCCTGCAACCGTTTATCGAAGAGGTTTCGAAGGCGACGTTGAACGCGCCGTCGATGCAGTACCTCTCGAACGTGACGGGAAATTGGATCAAGGTCGAAGAGGCGACCGATCCGAGTTACTACGCGCGGCACATTCGCCAGACGGTGCTTTTCAACGACGGCATCAGCGAGATCTTCAGCAATCCCGAACGGTTGTTGCTGGAAGTTGGACCAGGCAATACGTTGACGGTGCTTTCGCGGCATCATCCGCAACGCGGCGCTGCACAGGTCGTGCTTAATTCGTTGCGGCGTGCGGACGAGCAGGAGCCGGATGAGGCGTCGATGTTGACGACGCTTGGGCGCATGTGGCTCGCGAACGTGACCGTGGATTGGGAGAAGATTTCGGGCGGTGAGCGAAGGCGACGGATTTCGTTGCCGACGTATCCGTTTGAGCGGCAGCGTTATTGGGTTGAGCCGCAGGCATCGCATGTGAGCAGGAATCCGTTGCGTAAGGATCCGGAGATTGGGAATTGGTTTTATGCGCCGTCGTGGAGGCGATCGGAGGCGCCCGCGGCTAAGCAGGAGCAGAAGCGACGGTGGTTGATCTTTGCGGACGAGTGCGGTGTTGGAGAGCAGTTGGGTGAACGGCTTGCGCAGTTGGGCCACGAGGTTATTGCGGTACATAGCGGGAAGGGATTTAAGCGGATCGACGACCAGCGGTACGTAATCAATCCCGGTGAGCGCGCTGACTACGATGCGTTGTTTAAAGAGATCGGGGCGGTGAGTGAGACCGCGCAGACGATCGTGCACCTGTGGAATGTGACGCCGCAGGGACAGGCTTCAGACTTTGAAGAGTCGCAGGCGCGCGGGTTTTATAGTTTGCTGTTTTTGGCGCAGTCACTGGGCGATCAGTTGCTGACGTTGACGCCGGCTGATGTGCACGTCGAAGAGAAGCTAAACATCTGCGTTGTTTCGAATAATCTGCAAGAAGTGACCGGCGAGGAAGAGCTGTCTCCGGAGAAGGCGACGCTGCTTGGTCCGTGCCGTGTGATCTCGCAGGAGTATCAAAACATTCTGTGCCGCAGTATTGACGTGGTGCTGCCGGAAGGCGGTTCTGCGCGACAGCAACGATTGGTGGATGATCTGCTCGCTGAGATTTCGAGCGAGAGTACGGATCGTGTGGTTGCTTACC
>DASUPR010000453.1:0-21416 GCA_036281015.1 Pyrinomonadaceae bacterium | reverse complement strand
GGATCTACGCCGCGCAAGCCAAGTACCCGGCCGCCGCGGACGCGCTCAAGACCGCCACCTCCATTCGTCCTGATTCACCCGACGGGTTGGTCGATCTCTCGATCGCGTATTTCCACGTCGGCGAGTTTTCGAAAGCAGTTGAACCTGTGCAGCGTGCGGTCGCCGCCGACGCACGAAACGCCGCCGCGCATCACATGCTCGGCAAGTCGTATTTCATGATGGGCGAGTTTGAAAAATCGGCGGAGGAGTTAAAGACGGCGCTGAAGTTGCAGCCCGGCGATTATGATGCTGAGTACACGCTGGGACTCGCGTACCTGAAACGAAAAGATATCGCTTCGGCAAAGCAGTTGTACGAAGGGATGGTCCAACGTCTCGGCAACCGCCCGGCGCTGCGCGTGCTCATCGGCCGCGCTTATCGAGAGACTGGTTTTCTGCCGGAGTCGATCGAAGAATTCAAAGCGGCGATTGCGCTCGATCCGAAGTTCCCGCGCGTTCATTACTATCTCGGTCTGACGTATCTCTACAAAGACGGCGCGGTGCGAATGCAGGATGCGATGGAGGAGTTCAAGATCGAGCTCGCTGCCAATCCCGAAGAGTATTTCGCGAATTTCTATCTCGGCATTCTTTACATCATGGAGCGCAAGTGGGACGAGGCGATCCCGTTGCTCGAGAAGGCAATGCGCCAGCAGCCGAACAATCCCGATCCTTATTTCCACCTGGGCCAGGCTTACCAGGGCGCGGGCAAACACCAGCAAGCTGTCGAAGTCTTGCAAAAGACCATTGCGCTGACTCCGTCACTCGATCACAACGATTATCAGGTGACCACCGCGCATTACCGTCTTGGCCAGTCGTTGATCAAAGTAGGCCGCACGGCTGAAGGTGAAAAGGAATTGCAAACGTCAGCCGAGCTGAAGTCGAAAGGCTTCAAGATGGACGAGAAGAAAGTCGGCGCGTTTCTCAGTGGCACTCCGGCGCCGAATCAGGAAGGCAACCTCGTGAAGGCCGAAGGCGTTGTCGCTGAGCCTGTCGCGCTGGATTTGAAGACGCTCGAAAAACTGAAACTCGAAGAGAATTTGTTTTCGAAGTTTGCGGCGGCGGCACACAACAGTATCGGCGGGTTGCGCGCGCAGCAGCAGGACTTTCGCGGCGCGGCGGCGCAGTTTGCGGAAGCCGCGCGATTGAATCCGACTCAGCCGGGTCTCAACTACAATCTCGGTCTCGCTTATTACAAATACGAAGCGTACAAAGACGCGATTCCGGCGCTCGAAAACGAGCTGAAGGTCGATGCAAACAACATCGGGATCAAGCAGTTGCTGGGCCTGAGTTATTTCATGATGCAGGACTACGCGAAAGCAGCGTCGCTGCTGGAGCAGGTGGTTGCGGTGAAGACGCAGGATGCTGGTTTGTATTATCCGTATGCGCTTTCGTTGTTGAAGGACGGAAAGACTGAAGCAGCCAACCGCGCGATCGAACAGATGGTGCTGGTCGGCGGTGACAGTCCGCAGTTGCACATCCTGATGAGCCAGGCGAACTACGAACGCGGCGACACCGCGAAGGCGCTCGAAGAACTGCAAGCAGCGCTCAAGCTCGACGATAAAGTGCGGCTCGCGCACTTCTACACCGGCCTGATTCACTTGAAAAATGGAAAGATGGATCTCGCCGCGAGCGAGTTTGAAAGTGAACTCGCAGTGAACCCGAACGATCTGCAAGCAAAGTATCATCTCGGGTTTGTTGCGTTGGCCCAACAACATACTGAGCGCGGCGTGAAGCTGATGCGTGAGGTCATTAGCGAACGTCCTGATTTTGCCGACGCCTACTACGAGCTTGGCAAAGCGTTGTTACAACAGGGTGACGTTCCGGGCAGCGTGCAAAGCCTCGAGACCGCCGCTAAGCTCAAACCCCATCAGCCGCACGTGCATTATCAACTGGGCCGCGCGTACATGGCGGCCGGCCGTAAGAAGGATGGCGAAGACCAGCTCGAAATCTCGCGTGAACTGAAAGAGAAAGCCCGCGCCAAAGGCAACTAAAGCCATCCACAGATTACACAGATGACACTCAAACCACTTTTGTTGATGCTTGCCTTGGTTGGTGCGCCACCTGTGAAGGTCGCTTTTACCGACGTCACCACGCAAGCGGGCATCACTTTCAAACACGTCGCGTCTCCGGAAAAGAAATACATCGTCGAGTCGATGAGTGGCGGCGTGGCGTTTTTCGATTACGACAACGACGGCGACGCAGACGTCTATCTCGTCAATTCACTGACAGTCGATCTGGTGAAGTCGAAAGGCAAGACGAAGAGCGATTTGTATCGCAACGACGGCAATGGGAAGTTCACTGAGGTCGGCGTGAAAGCGGGCGTGAGCGATATCGGTTGGGGCATGGGCGTTGCCACCGGCGATTACAACAACGACGGCTTCGAAGATCTTTACGTTACCTGTCTCGGCCCTGATCACCTTTTCAAAAACAACGGCAACGGCACGTTCACCAACGTTACTGCGAAAGCTGGCGTCAGCGATCCGCGCTGGTCCACCGGCGCTTCGTTTGTCGATTACGATCGCGATGGCGATCTCGATCTCTTCGTGGCGAACTACGTCGACTTCGACGTCAACAACCTGCCTGAGTTTGGCCAGGGCCAGACGTGCCAGTACAAATCGATTCCGGTGCAGTGTGGTCCACGTGGTTTGAAAGGCGCGGGCGATTCGCTGTTTCGCAACAACGGCGACGGCACGTTCACCGAGGTTTCGAAACAAGCGGGAGTTTCCGACCCGGACGGCTTTTATGGTCTCGGCGTGATGACGAGCGACTTCGACGACGACGGCCTGATCGATATCTTCGTCGCGAATGATTCGACGCCGAACTTTCACTATCGCAACAACGGCGACGGCACGTTCAAGGAAATCGGCTTCAGCGCCGGCACCGCAGTGAATGAAAACGGCAGCGAGCAGGGTTGCATGGGTGTCACGGCCGGCGATTACGATCACGACGGTAAGTTCGATCTGTTCGTGACCAACTTCGCCGACGAGTACAACACGCTCTATCGCAACGACGGGCGCAATTCGTTTACCGATGTTTCGTACGCGGCGAAGGTTGCGGCGGTGAGCTTGCCGCACGTCGGTTGGGGTACGAAGTTTTTCGACTACGACAACGATGGCTGGGTCGATCTGTTTGTCGCGAACGGGCACGTTTATCCGCAGCTTCCGAGTTATCGCCAGCCGCGCTTGCTGCACCGGAACAATCGTGACGGCACGTTCGCGGAGGTCTCGGCCGATTTTGGCGCGATACTGACTGAGAACCGTGCGAGCCGTGGAGTTGCGTTTGGCGACCTCGATAACGACGGCGACGTCGACCTGATGATCACCGACCTTGACGGGTCGCCGCAGCTGTTGCGCAACGACAATGGAAACGCGAATAATTCGATACTCATCAAGACCGTTGGCGTGAAGAGCAATCGCGGTGGCGTCGGCGCGCGCATTAAGGTCGTCTCCGGTGATCTGACGCAGATCGACGAAGTGCGCAGCGGCGACAGTTACATTTCGCAGAGCGACCAGCGGCTGCACTTCGGTCTCGAGAAACGAACGAAGGTCGATTTGATCGAGGTGCGTTGGCCCAGTGGGAACGTCGACAAGTTCAACAACCTCGGCGTCAACCGCATCATTACGATCAAAGAAGGACAGGGCAAAGTCGAGGAGAAGGAGTTTAGGTCATCCGAATAAATCCGTGGAGCTTTGGTTTGGTTTTGATCCTCGCTTCTATGGCCGTGGCGCAGGACGTCGCACGCTTAGAGCGCGTCGCCACGCTAATCCGCGAAAACAAAACCACGGAAGCCGAACGCCAACTCGCGATCGTATTAAGGACCAAACCTAATGACCCCGTCGCCCTAAACCTCCTCGGCACGATTCGCGCCAAACAGAACCGTCTCAACGAAGCCGAAACACTATTCGTTCGCTCAACGGTCAACAATCCACGCTACACAGCCGCGCGAATGAACCTCGCATATCTCTACCTGCAAAAACGCGAACCAGCCAAAGCAGTGGTCCAACTGAAAGAAGTGCTGATTTCAGAGCCCACTAACACCGACGTGATGGTCATGCTCGGCGACGCGCACCTGACCACGAACGCGCTCGCCGAAGCCGAAGAACAATACCTGCTCGCACTCGACGGCCGTCTCGACAACGCCGGCGCACTGCTCGGTCTCGCGCAGATCTCGCGTCTCAAAGGCGAGATCAAAGAAACAACTATCTACCTGACGCGCGTCGGCACGCTTACGGCCAATTCAACGTCGCCCGAACTTCTTTACAAGTTCGCATTGCTTTCTCTCCAGGTCGGCATGAGCGACGCCGCTAAAGCCGCGCTCGAAAACGCACTGAAACTGCGGCCCAACGATCCGGCTTACATGCTCGGCTACGGCATCGCGTGGCTACGCAAAGGCGATCTCTTCGAAGCCGAGAAAGTGTTTCGCAAACTCGTCCAGTTGCAACCCAACAATGAACCGGCGCAGGTCCATCTCGGCTATGTGCTGCTGAACCAAAAGAAGTACGACGAAGCCAAGCTGTGGCTCGAAAAGAGCGCGCGATCCGCTTCGCCGATCCCGGAGGTTTTTTACTATCTCGGTCTGGTGGCCCAGGAACAGAACGACGACGCGAAAGCGATCGCTCTCTTCGAAAAGGCCGTGCAGAAACTTCCCAACTACGCGCACGCACGCATCGCGCTCGGCTCGAGCTACATAAAATTACGCAATTATCCGCGCGCAAAAGAAGAGTTGGAAACCGCGGTGAAACTCGATCCCGAGGAGCCCACCGCACACTACAATCTCGCGCTGCTCTACGCGCGCCTGAAAGATACCGCACGCGCACAGGAAGAGATGCGCATCGTCGAGAAACTGAAAGCGAAGGGCGCCGGCAGCGATGGCGTCGTTGTCTTACCACCTAACCCAAATCCCCGTTAAATATGAAATTCGTGGTCTTTTTACTTGCCCTGGTTGCGTCGGTGGTCTTTGAAGAAGTCTCGCCGCAAACGAGCAAGATCACCTGGGTTCACAACAACGCTCAGTCAGCCGATCGCCAGTTGCCCGAAACCGTCGGTGCGGGTTGCGCCTTTCTCGACTACGACAACGATGGTTGGATGGACGTCTATTTCGTCAACAGTGGTGCGTCGGATTTCTTCACGCCCCCGACGCCGCTCAAGAACGCGCTCTATCGCAACAACGGCAATGGCACCTTCACTGACGTCACCGACAAAGCCGGAGTTGCCGGTGGAAAGTTCGGCATGGGCGTGGCGGCGGCGGATTTCGACGCCGATGGTTTTGTCGATCTTTACATCACGAATTACGGGCCAAACATTCTCTATCGCAACAAGGGCGATGGCACGTTTACTGACGTGACCGACAAAGCGGGCGTCGGGTCTTCCGGTTGGTCCACCTGCGCGACGTGGTTTGATTTCGACAACGATGGCAAGCTCGATCTGTTTGTTTCGAGTTTCGTCTTCTACGACAAGTCGCAGAACCCGCTCTGCACTGACGCGACTTTGCAACGCCGTTACTACTGCGTGCCGCGTCTTTTCAAACCCACGCCGTCGCGGCTCTATCGCAACACCGGCAACGGCACGTTTGCAGACGTGAGCCGTGAATCGGGCATCGCCGCTCATCCGGGCAAATCTTTCGGTGCCGTGGCGACGGACGTAAACAACGACGGTCTGATGGATCTCTTCGTCGCGAACGACACGATGCCCAACTTTCTTTTCCTCAACAAAGGCGCCGGTAAGTTTGAAGAGATCGGTTTGGCGGCGGGTGTCGCGTATGGCGAAGCGGGCCGGCCGCGTTCGGGCATGGGAGTCGATGCGGCAGACTACGACGGCGACGGTTGGCAGGATCTTTTCGTCGCGAACATCGATCACGAATTCTTCAGCCTCTATCACAACGACAAGGAGTTGATCTTCACCGATCAGCCGGGCGAGATCGCGCCTTCGACGCATTTGTTGAGCGGTTGGGGATTGAAGTTTTTCGACTACGACAACGATGGGGATCCGGATCTGTTTCTCGTCAACGGCCATCCCGACGACATGATCGAATCGCGAATTCCGCGCGTGAAGCACCGTGAGCCGCTGTTGCTTTTCGAAAACACCGGCCGTGCTTTCAAAGACGTGAGCGCGGCGTCGGGCCCGGTGTTCAGAAAAGTGTTTTCAGGACGCGGCATGGCTGTCGGCGACTTCGATAACGACGGCGATCTGGACGTGCTTGCGTCGAACAACGGCGAGCCGCCGCTGCTGCTGCGCAACCAGGGCGGCAACAAAAATAACTGGGTGGGATTGGAACTCGTTGCAAAGAAGAGTAACTCAGCGGCCGTTGGCGCGGTGATCACGTGGCAAGCGGGAACGGTGAAGCGCACGCGTTTGCGCACAGGCGGTGGTAGTTATCTCTCGTCGCACGATCCGCGTGAGATCCTCGGCGTTGGCGGCGCGACAAAGATCGATTCGATTCAGATTCGTTGGCCCAGCGGCGCCACGGATAAGCTCACGAACGTGCCGGTCAACAAGTACATGAAGGTCGTCGAAGGTGTGGGGCAGAGCAAGTAAAATCCTTCTCGTCCTTGGGCTAGTCGTGTTGTGCTACGGCCGGCAGGACAACTTCTTTTCGGAGTGGCGGCCCAACGCCAACACGCGCGGTATTCGTTACGTCGGCAACCAGGCTTGCCTTGAGTGTCACAAAGAGCAGGCGGGACAATTACACACGCCGATGGGCCAGGCGCTGGAGGTCGCGCCAGATTGCCGTATCGTCACGGCCAAAGGCAAGCTCACATTTCGCAACGGTCCTTACACTTACAACCTCGCGCGCGAAGGCCAACAGATCACTTACAGCATCTCCGACGGCAAGAGCAACATCACGAAGCCCATTCTCTACTGCTTCGGACAGGGCCACGTCGGACAAACGTTTCTTTTCCGTCACAACGACAAGCTCTACGAGACGCGGGTGAGCTACTTCGAAAAGTTGCGCGGTCTTGATTTGACCATCGGTCACCGGCCTGAGGCGCCTGCGTCGCTGGAAGACGCGCTCGGTCGCGCGATTGTTGGTGAAGAGCCGCAGCAGTGTTTTGGTTGTCACTCCACGGGCGCGGTTCAGGGACTGGAGCTGAAACTGGACCAGTTAAGTCCGGGCGTGGGTTGTGAAGCGTGTCATGGACCAGGCGAGAAGCATCTCGTCGCGATGAAAGCGAAGAACCTCGACGAGCCGCAGATCTTCAATCCCGGCGGCTTGGGTGGGCATGAACTGACGCAGTCGTTTTGCGGTACGTGTCACACGAGCTTTGAACAGGCGATGCTGCAACCGGGCCAGTCGGGCATCAACAACATTCGTTTCCAACCCTACCGCATGTTCAATAGCCGCGGTCACAACACGAACGATCCGCGCATCAGTTGCTTGGGTTGTCACAACCCGCACGAGAAGCTGCAGAAAGACACGGCGTACTACGACCAAAAGTGTCTCGCCTGTCATCTCACGACCGCGAAGGACGCGAAGACCGAGCGGCGCAATGCAGCGGCTTGTCCGGTGAGTAAGAACAAATGCTCGACGTGTCACATGCCGAAAGTCGACTTTCCGGGGATGCACGCAGAGTTCACAGATCATTGGATCCGCATCGTCAAACCCGGCGAACCCCCGCCACGCTAATATCAGCGGTAGACTTTGATCCAGTGGTTGCGCACTTTGGGGGTGATGCGCACGCGGTCGTGGCTGGAGAAGATGACGTTGGAGTTTTGATTTGGCAGGTGGCACTCCACGCACTTGCCTTCGATCGCGCGCCCGCGTGTGCGAAACAGACCGCAACTCTGCGCCTTGTGACACTGCATGCACTTCGCGGAAAAGTCGCTGGCCTCGCGTTGCGAGCGATGCACGTCGTGACATGTCGAGCAGGTCATCTTTGACGCCTGAAAACATTTGCTTCGTTCCAACAGCGCGAGTTGATTGCCGTGGACGTCGAGCGGTTCGTCGGGCTTCGGCTTCTCGAGTTGAATGTGATCCCCGAGCGCGTTTCCAACAGTAAAAGAAAACGGCGGCGTTTTGGCGACGCCGACGCCGCCATGACACAACCCGCACAAATCCATCTGCCGCTCGCGTGAAAGCTTCGCCGGATTGACGATCGCTTGTTGCGTTGGTTTTGCATTCGGCGCGGAGTTGAGCGCGATGTGCTCTGCGCCTGGTCCATGACAGCGTTCGCATGAGACGCCGAGCACATAACCGTCGCGGCGATAGCGGTTCGCCACGCTCGTGCCGGTAGCAGGTTGAAAGAACGAACCGTGACACTCAAGACAACGCGGCAGCACGGGACGGCTGAAGTCGAGTGTGCGATCGCCGTAGCCGGGACTGTTTACCCAACCGACGGCGGTCCAGAACGAAACCGGCAACTGGAAGAGCTGATCGTTCTCGCCCCAGTAGAGATACGTCTGGCCTTTGCGTCCGGAGCCGATGACAATATCGAAACGTTGCGAGATCGAAACTGCGTCGGGCGGCGTTCCGAGCACGCCTGTTTGAAAGAAGCCGTTCGCGCGCGCTTCGAGGCGATAAAACAGTTCGGGTTCTGAGGTTTTGAGGATGTTGTCAAACTTACCGAGGATGGAATCCTTCGAGGCCGCCCGTGAAGTGAAGTGGTGGGCGGTCCGAAGGTAATCCGTGTAATCCTTGTGACAGGACACACACTGAGCGTTGCTTGTGATTACAACCAGAACACACCAAACACAGATCAGACAGATTTTACTTACTGGCAGTCGCAAGGATTAACTTCCGAACACTCGGCACCACCATGAACTCCAAAGCGCCGTAAGGCTTTGCCGCTTCGTCCATCTTCAACAGACTCGCCGTGCGCCATTCGGGTGTCGGCGGGACGCCGAGTTTCAAATACGACAACGCTTCGAGACCTGTCTCGCCCAGCACCGAAAGATTCGCCGCCAGCGGCTTGACCTCTTTCAACGAAGGCGAACGATCGATGAGCGGTTCGAGCATCGCGCCGGACGTCTGCCAGTTGGCCAACATCTGGCCCAACTCTGTGCGATAGATCTGAAACCGCGGCGCATCCGCAAGAAACGCGTCAACCATAAACCCAAACTTGCGCGCCGTTTCGCTGTCCGGCCACGCCGCATCCACCACACCCGTCAACGGGCTCAACATCGTCTGCGGACGTTGTTGATAACGCCGGTACTCCTTCACCGGTTCGACGATCGACACGAGCGTCTTCAATGGACCAATGTCATCGCTACGCAACATCCGCCGCAACATCATGTCCTGATTCTTCTTGTGCGCGAGTCCCAACTCTTCCAACTGCAAACTGATCACCGCCATCCGCCGGTACATATCGTTGACGTCGTTGACGCTGCGCGGCGACCACAGCCTTTCAGCGATCGCAGCCGTGCGTGGCCAGATGCGCGAATCGATCGTCTCGTGTGTCACCCATTCGGCCCACATCGTCGCTTCGCCGCCGAGCACGTGCTTCGCTTGCGCGGGCGTGAGCGTGCTGTCGGCAGGCAGCGGATCGGAGGCGTAGTGGTGCGACGCCGGTTGGATCAGATCGATGTAGTAACCGTTGGAGAGTATGCCGTCATAACCCTTGCGCGCGGCTTCGGCGAGCGCCGCGGTTCCGCGCCACGAATGAATCACGACGTCGTTCGGCAACTCGGGCTGCAGGATTTCATCCCAGCCGATCATCTTCTTGCCGTGCTTCTGAAGAATCTTGAGCAGGCGCGTGTTGAAGTAGGCCTGAAGCGCGTGGTTGTCCTTGATTCCTTTCTGCTTCATGTAAGCCTGAATCGCCGGGTTGCGATCCCACTGCTTGCCTTCGTTCTCGTCGCCGCCGATGTGCAGGTACGCATCGGGAAACAGCGCGGCCATCTCGCCGAGAAAAACTTCGAGAAACTTGTAAACCTCTTCGCGGGTCGGATCGAGCGCGGGCTCGAAGATGCCGGGACGCCGTTCGATCGTGTATGGACCAGGCGCGCTACCGAGCTCGGGATAACCCACGAGCCAGCTCGTGCTGTGTCCGGGTATGTCAAACTCCGGCACGACGCGAATGCCGCGATCGCGCGCGTAAGCAATGACGTCTTTGATCTGCTCCTGCGTGTAGTAATTGCCGTCTGAACCGAGCTGATGGAGCTTCGGATACTTCTTGCTTTCGACGCGGAAGCCCTGATCTTCGGTCAGGTGCCAGTGAAAGACGTTCATCTTCAACGCCGCCATCGCGTCGAGATTTCGTTTGAGCACTTCGATTGGTTCGAAGTGACGTGCGACGTCGATCAATAACCCGCGCCATGGAAAACGTGGCTGGTCGTGAATCTTCACGCCGGGCAGGAAGTAGCCCTGGCGATCGGCATCGAGTAATTGCAGTACGGTCTCGAGTCCGCGGATCGCGCCGACAACTGTTGGCGCGCTCAGCAGGGCCTGACGGCGTGTGATGTCGATGCGATAACTCTCATTTTCATCGACCGCGGGAATGTCTTTGCCGGGACCTTCGCAGTGGACGATGAGCGTCGCCATCTGATCGTCTAAAGCAAGACCGGGTGCGAGAGTCAAAACAGTGCGGCCTTCGAGACGTTTGACGAAGCGCGCGATCGCGGCTTGCAACCGCGCGTCTGAAGGTCCGCGAGTCGCGACTTTGAACGATTCGTCGACGGCAAGACGTTCGTTATCGAAAGTCACTGACGCCGGCGCCGGCATCAGGTTGTGCTGTTGGGCCACGGCGAGTGGACCACAGGTTAGAAGAACCAGTGTTATGAGAAGGCAGCGGGTAGTTTTCATCTCAATCTGAACCTTTGCGAAAGGTCGCCAATCCTCACTTCAAACTCTCCGGGCTCGGCAATCGGTTTGTTGTCAGCGCCGATAAACGACAGGTCGTCACGTCGCAATTTAAAGGTCAGCGTGCGGCTTTGATTCGGTTCGAGAGTCACTTTCGCAAACCGTCGCAGCCGGCGGTTGGGAGGTGAAAGCGACGCAACGAGATCGCTAACGTACACCAGCACCGCTTCCTTGCCGGCGCGCTCGCCGGTGTTGGTGACGGTGACCGTGACGGTGAGTTCTTCGTTGCCTGAGATGGTGGGTTTGTCTAATTTCAGATCCTTGTACGAGTACGTGGTGTAACTCAATCCCTCACCAAAGGCGAACTGTGGCTTGAACGCCATGTTGCCAAACGCGGTGTTCTCGGTTTCGAACGGCTTGTGATCGTAATTGATCAGGCCATTCGGCGTGCGCGGATAAGTGAAGGGAAGTTTGCCGCTGGGATTCACATCGCCAAACAGCACGTCGGCGATCGCGGTGCCGCCTTCGTTGCTTGGATTGTAGGCCATCACGATCGCCGGAATGCGATCGGCGATGCGATTGATGATGCGCGGGCGGCCTTCGACCAGCACCAGCACGACCGGCTTTCCTGTCCCGATGATCGCGTCGGCGAGCTTGAGCTGTGGTTCACCAAGCGTCAGGTCGGTGATGTTTCCGGGCGTTTCGCAATAAGAACCTTCGCCGAGCGCGAGTACGACGACATCCGCGGACTGCGCCGCACGCACCGCTGCCGGAATATCAACTTCTTCTTCGAGACTCGTCGGGTTGTTGTTGGAAGTGGAACCCGGCTGGCGGAAGATCCTCGTGCCCGGCACGTAAGTCACATTGCCGGCGCCGACCTTTGCTTCGATCGCGCGGCGAATCGTGTCTCGATCCTTTGGATAGAGCGATTCTTCCGAACCCTGCCACACGTAAGTCCAACCGTTGTTCAGCGAGATCAGCGAATCGGCCGTTGGACCAGTGACCAGCACTTTCTTGTTCTTCGCGAGCGGCAACAAGCTGTTCGCGTTCTTCAGCAGCGTGATCGACTCGCGCGCTGCATCCAACGCGACCTGCCGCCACTCGGGTTTCGCAAAATTCGACTTCAACGACGCATTCGGTCCGGGATTTTCAAACAGTCCCAACTCATACTTCACGCGCAAAATCCTGCGCACTGCTTCGTCGATACGCGACTGCGGCACCGCGCCTTCCTTCACCAATTCGAGCAGGTGATCGGCGAAACTGTAATCGTTCGGCACCATGCTCATATCGATACCGGCCATCACTGCAAGACGCGTTGCTTCTTTTTCAGTCGCCGCGATGCGCCAGATGTTGACGAGTTTCTTGATGTCTTCCCAATCGGAAACGACGAAGCCGTTGAAGCCGAGCTCTTCACGCAGGATGCCGTGAAGCAGGTGACGATTGATGTGACCGGGCACGCCGTTGATCTCGCCGGAGTTGATCATGATCGTGCGCGCGTTGGCTTTGATCGCGGCGGCAAACGGCGGCAGGAAATACTCGCGCAAATAATTTTCGGGAATCCACGCGGGCGTGCGATCGCGTCCGGTGAGCGGAAAACTGTAGCCCATGTAATGTTTCAAACTCGACGCGACCGCTGTTTGTGAAGCGACATCCGTTCCTTCGAGCCCGCGCGTGAAAGCGACACCCATCACGGTTGCGAGATACGGATCTTCACCAAACGTTTCCCAGAAGCGCGGCCACAGCGGATTGCGGCCGAGGTCGAGCACGGGCGAGAAGCTCCACGGAATTCCGGCGGCGCGTGTTTCAGCGGCAGTGATCTCCGCGGCGCGCTTCATCAGTTCCGGATTGAACGTCGCGGCCATGCCGATCTCTTGCGGAAAGAGCGTTGCGCCCTGCACGTAATTCGCGCCGTGAATCGAGTCGATGCCGTAGATGACGGGAATACCGAGGCGCGTCTTTTTAGTCGCAGCTTCCTGTATCTGACCGATGATTTGGTGCCAATGATCGAGCGTCAGCGCCTGGTCGGAAACGTTGAGAATCGATCCGACGCCGTACTTCACGATCGCCTTTTCGAGTTTCGCCGGATCGACCTTGATGTTCTGATCGGCGCCGGAGGCAATCATGCCGATGGCGAGCTGGGTCATCTGTCCGACCTTCTCTTCGATCGTCATGCGTTTGAGCAACGCTTCGATCTTTTGCGAATGATCGGGGAGCGGGCGGATCTGACCGTTGCGAAGGAAAAACTCGTCGCTGTCGATCACACCCGGCGACGTCTGGGCGAATGCCGGCTGGAGTACGAAGCACAGTGAAAGACTGACTGCCCCCAGGGCACGAGTCACTTTTCTCATCTATTTGCTGTCCTCAGGCAGGAATACAGGAACGCGGGTATTTTAGCCGCAAAGAGCCGCAAAAGGCACAAAATTATATTAATGAAACTGTAGACAGACCGGCACCGGAATCTCTGCAACCTGCCCCGCCGGCGTGAGCCGTCCGGTCTCCGACTCGATGCGAAACACGACCACGTTGTCCGAGCGCTGATTTGCAACCAGCAGGAAGCGGCCCGACGGATCGATCGTGAAGTTTCGCGGCCAGTTGCCCTCGGTTGAAACGTGCTGAACGAGGCTCAGGCGTGCGGTGCGCGGGTCGATGGCAAACACGACGATGCTGTTGTGACCGCGGTTCGAACCGTAAAGAAACCGGCCTGATTTCGAGATGTGAATGTCGGCGCAGTAACTCGTGCCCACAAAATCTCGCGGCAGCGTAGAGACGGTTTCAAACGCAGTCAGTGTTCCTCGTGCAGCGTCGTATCTGAAGGTGGTCAACGACGAATCGAGCTCGTTGATCACGTAGAGGTATTTACCGTTTGGATGAAACGTCAGGTGACGTGGTCCAGCACCGGGATGAAGCGTTGCTGAAGCTTGCGAGCCCGGCTCGAGTTTGCCGCTCAGCGAATTGAACCGGTAGATCATCACCTTGTCGCTGCCGAGATCCGCGGCGACCGCAAAGCGATTGGCGCGGTCGAGCTTGATGCAATGCGCGTGTGCTGACTTTTGTTGTTCGCGTGGTCCAGAGCCTTCGTGTTGTTCGACGTCGCTTGCCGCACCAAGACTGCCGTCACGTTGGATCGGCAACACCGCGACAGTCCCGCCGGTGTAGTTCGCGACCAGCAGGTTCTTTCGTTGGCGATCAAACGACAGGTGACACGGATCGGCGCCTTCGGAAGGTTGTTGATTAATGAACGTTAACTTCTTGCTGGCCGCATCGATCGCAAAAGCACTCACGCCGCCCGTTCGTTTGCCGTCGAGCTCACCCACTTCGTTGACGGCGTACAGGAACCGGCCGGAGTTGACAACGACGAACGACGGGTTGTTGGACTTCACTGAAGCTCGTTGAGTCAACGCCCCCGTAGTTGGGTCCATGCCATACGTGTAAATGCCTTCGCTTTTGCCTGAAGTGTAAGTGCCGACGTACAGCACCAGTTCCTCTGGTGCGCGGGCGAACGTCGGAAAGCTAACTGCACCTACCACGCCGATGCCGCCAATTTTCAAAAACTGGCGGCGCGAGAAGTTGTCTGTTGTCACTCGGAAGCTCCTGAAGTTGTTCTGACTGGACCAGCAGCTCCGTATTGTACTCGATGACAAAAGCAAGAGCCCCGGCATTTCTGCCAGGGCTCGGAGGGGTGATTCGTATGTTTCGGGGTTACTTGCTTCGGGGCTATTGTTCACATCTAGCTCAAACTACGGCTTGCAGGATTTCTTACCGCCCACCTCGATCGATCAGGACATGTACCTGCGGGGCTTTTGCCAGTGCTTTCGACAGCTCACGTTCGCGATCGGTGACCTGAATCTCACGTCCGGTGTTCGTTCCGGCTGCCCAGAATTGCGACAGGATGTAGAGATCGTCGTACTTACGAAACACGAACTTCGCGTTCTCCTGGGTGTCATTGGCCCGTACGGCTTGCGTCAACATCATCACGGCCTTGCCAGTCTTTCTATGTTGAATAACCCAAACCGTGTCCGTATCTTTCCGGTTGCGTCGAATCAGGTACTCGCCGGCCGGCATGGCTTTGTCGCTGACGGTGAAATGAAAAGGGATATTAACTACCGTCTGGCGATCGGTCTGTGCAAAGACGGATGATGAGACCGTTACAATCAGAATCAAAGTCGCGAATGCGATTACTCTCTCAATGGGTTTCATAAAGCTCACTCCTTTCACATCTACTAACGCGCAAGAAAATGCAAAAGGAGGCCACTGGAAATTTTATTTCGCGACCAACTTCCCGAGCTCCCGCCAGGTAATCAGTTTGATCTTGTTCTCTTCGAGCAACTTACGGAAGGCGTCGCTGGTGAAAAAATCGAAGTCACGCTGGCGCCAGGCCGCGCCCCAGTCGGGATGATCGAAGGTTGCCCCACGCATCTCGCCGTCGTCGTAGGCCAGATGGATCACCACTTCCGTGACGCCGGGTTTCAGGTTGCGGATCGCGTCGCTGTAAAACCTGGCCCAATCCTGCGGTGCGACACTCGGGTTGATGTCGAGAACGCGATCGATAAAAACGTCGTTCGCTATGAGTGAAGACGTTAGATAGTCCGCGCGGCCGGCCCATTCCTTTGCGACTCGCACCGGCAGCTTGTACTCGCGCGCGACGCGCAGGAACACCTCAAACAACGCTTTGTTCTGGTAGAGCGTGCCCATGTGTGAATCGAGATGTGTGGGCACGATGCCCATCGCCTTGGCCTTCTCGATCTGCGCGCGGATCTCCATCTCGACTTCCTTGGGATCGGCAAGCTTCGCGGCCTCGCTTTCCGACAGGCGGAAATAGCCGTCCTTATCTAATAAGGACGCGACGCGATCTTTCGGCGTCACCGGGCCCCAGCGAAAGTGCGTCCACTCGCTCGTAAGTGTCAGGTGCAGACCGAGATCCGCCTGCGGGTTGGCGCGCGCGTAGGCGGCGATTTCGGACAGCCACGGACACGGGACCATGATGCTGCCGGAGTTCACGAGTCCGGTTTCGAAGGCTTTCAGCGTCGCGGCGTTGACCGAATGCGACATTCCGAGGTCGTCTGCGTGGACGATCAGGAGCTTGGCGTCTGCCGGGTAGCCGAGCCGTTCGGCGAGCGAGCGTTCCTGCGCATTAGCCGCTGCGACGACCAGGAGTAGCAAAAACAGGGTGGAGATTTTTCTCAACATAATGGCTGATTTTACACTGTGTTAGACTTATGTCGTGACTTACAATTAAGTCTGTTTCCTAATCGATGAAGCCCTTAAAAATCGGTATCACCGGAGTCCGCGGAATTGTGGGCGAGACTTTCACGCCCGAGCTTGCGGTGGAGTTTGCCCAGGCGTTCGGCACTTATCTCGACGGTGGCCGCATTCTGGTTTGCCGCGACACACGTCCGTCAGGGCCGATGATCCGCTCGGCCGTGCTCGCGGGTCTGCTGGCGGCGGGTTGTGAAATCGTCGACCTCGGGATTTGTCCGACGCCGAGTATGCAGCTCGCGGTTAAGTGGCTCAATGCGGACGGCGGGATTGCGATCACGGCCGGCCACAATCCGTGGCGCTGGAACGCGCTCAAGTTTGTTCGCCGCGATGGGCTTTATCTCAATCCGCAACAGGCCGAAGAGCTGCTCGACATTTTTCATCAGAACGAGTTTTTGAAAGCCACTTCGCAGACGATCAAGCAGTCAGTCGAGTACGCCGATCCAATTCCAAAACATATTGAGGCGCTGCAAAAGGTGTTTGCGGTCGATGTGATTCGCAAACGCCGGCTGGTGGTCGCGGTCGATTGCTGTAACGGTGCATGTTCGTTGTTGAGCCCCCGCTGGTTGGAAGTGCTCGGTTGCGAAGTGCTCGCGTTGAACAACGATCCGACGGCGCCGTTTCCGCACGCGCCTGAGCCGAAGCCGACGACGATGGCCCAACTCTGCGCTCTGGTTAAAGCGGGACGCGCGGACATCGGTTTTGCACACGACGCCGACGGCGAGCGACTGGGGTTAGTGACGGATCTTGGCGAGCCGCTTTCCGAGGAGATGACGCTCGCGGTCGCCGCCGATATTCGTCTACGAAAGCAACCCGGCACGATCGTGACGAATGTTTCCACTACGCAGGCGATCGAGGCCATTGCGTCGCGACACGGTGGAAACGTTGTGCGCACGCCGGTCGGGCAGGCATACATCTCTGAAGGTTTGATCGAACACAACGGCGTGCTTGGCGGTGAGGGCAGTGGCGGGATCACCGTTCCGGAAGTTCACCTGACGCACGATAGTGCAGCGGCGATCGGATTGATACTCGAACATCTCGCGCAAACCGGTGAACGCATCAGCGATCTGGTCCAACAACTGCCGCGACTCGCGACGTTGAAGCACGACGTACCGGTTGAGCCGCACCGGTTGTATTCGGTGTTGCAGGAGTTTCGTGCGGTGTTGGAACAGGAAGGATTGACGTTTGATTCCACTGACGGTTTGAAAGTGACGTTGCCGGACGGTTGGGTACACGTGCGCGCGTCGAACACGGAGTCGATCATTCGCATCATCGTCGAAGCGAAAGAGAAGACGAAAGCAGCGGAACTGCTCGATTGGACTCGTGATCGGATAAGGAAATAATTTGCCGGCCATACCAACTTTAAAAATCAGTATCTCGGGTGTGCGTGGTGTCATCGGCCAGTCGTTGACGCCGACGCTGTTGACGCGTTTCGCGCAGGCGTTTGGCACGCACACCGGTTCCGGAACGATCGTCGTCGGACGCGATCCGCGCACGTCCGGCGAGATGGTCAAGCACGCAGTGATCGCCGGAATTCTTTCGAGCGGCGGGCGCGTCGTCGATATCGGCGTTTGCCCGGTGCCGACGGTCCAATTGCAAGTGCGACGCCGAAAAGCCAACGGCGGAATCGCGATCACGGCGAGTCACAATCCGGCGGAGTGGAACGCGCTGAAGTTTATCGGTTCGAATGGACTCTTTCTCGACGCCGGCCAGGCGCGCGAGCTGCTCGATATTTATCACCAGGGCGAGTACACGAAAGTCGGCAGCGAAGAGATCAGATCGGTAGAAGAGGTTGAAGGCGCAACGGAGGCCCACATCGAAGCAATCCTCGATGCACTTGGCCCACTGCCGTCGCAAGGAAGACGTCTTCGCGTTGTGCTCGACTCGTGCAACGGCGCGGGATCGATCGTTGGACCAAAACTGCTCGAAGCACTCGGCGCCGAAGTGATTCCGATCAACGTCACGCCTGACGGATCGTTTCCGCGTCCCGCCGAACCACTGCCTGAAAACCTCGGCGATCTTTGCGACGCAGTGAAGAAACACGGCGCCGACGTCGGTTTCGCACAGGACATGGACGCGGATCGTCTCGCGATCGTGAACGAAAAAGGGATTCCAATAGGCGAAGATTACACATTAGTTTTAGCCGCGCTTTACGTGCTCGGGCGCGAACCCGGTCCCGTCGTCGCAAACCTTTCGACAACTTCCGCGCTCGACGACGTCGCAAAGAAGTTCAACTGCCCGCTGTTTCTGACGAAGATCGGCGAAGTAAACGTCACCGACAAGATGCAACAGCAGCACGCCGTGATCGGTGGCGAAGGAAACGGCGGCGTGATCTATCCGCGCATCAACTTCGCGCGCGACAGTCTGGTGGGCATGGCCCTCGTGCTGCACCTGCTCACCGAATCCGGGAAGACCGTGTCGCAACTGATGGATCAATTCCCACGCTACACGGTCGTCAAAGAAAAGATGGTTTGTCCGTCAGAAAAGATCCCCGTGGTGCTGAGAATGTTGCGCCAGGAGTATGGCGAGTTTCCGCTCGACACGCGTGACGGCGTGAAAGTCACGTTGCCTGAAGGATGGTTTTTGGTGCGTGGTTCAAACACCGAACCGATCATCCGCATCGTCGCTGAGTCCAGAAGCGACAGTCAGGCACGAGAGATCGTGACCCGGATCTACGACCGGGTCGCAAGCTGCATCAGTTAGCCCAGACAACCCGAAAGGAATCAATAATGACCCCTGCATTATCTCGTTCCCTCCCTGTGGTCGTCTTGCTTGTCGCTTGTTTGCAAGCATCTGTCCTGGCCCAGCAGGCAGCAAGAGCCACACTAACCGGCACCGTCACAGATCCCAATGGAGCAGTGGTCGCAGGTGTCCGAGTAATCGCAACGCTGGAATCGGCTGGTGTGCGGCGCGAAACCGTAACCAACGACGAAGGTCTTTACGTGCTGACGGACATGGTTCCAGGCGAATATGATCTACGCGTCGAAGCGCAGGGGTTTCTAACGAAAGAAACGAAGGTTCCGATCTCGTTGAAAGTCGGACAGTCGGTAACGCTCAATGTACCGCTGGAGATCGGGGTGAGCGAGACGCAGGTTATAGATCTCATCCACGACCGCTCGCCGATCGACAACACCGCTTCACTGGTCCAGGGCGTTATTGAATCGCGCGAAGTTGAGACTTTGCCGCTCAACGGTCGTAACTTTCTCGAACTCGCGCTGCTGATTCCAGGCAATGCCCCTGCGCCGAATTTCGATCCGACCAAAACAAACACTTTAGTTATCTCTTCAGCCGGCCAGCTCGGTCGCGGCGGCAACGTCACAATCGACGGCGCCGACAATAACGACGATGTGGTTGGCGGTCCGGTTCAGAACATTTCCCAGGAAGCTATTCTGGAGTTTCAGATCGCCACAAATCGTTTCTCGGCGCAGTTGGGCCGGTCGGGATCTTCCGTCATAAACGTTGTGACGAAGCAGGGAACGAACGAGCTGCACGGATCGGGCTCAATCTACTTTCGCGATCGTGAGTTGCAGGGATTACCGGCGACGTTCGATCGCAGCCTGGGCCAAACCCCGCCATTCGATCGCCAGCAATACGCGTTTACGCTTGGTGGCCCAATCAAAAAGGATCGCGCGTTTTTCTTTGGTTCCTTCGAGTACCGCAATCAGGATGGCGTCGTGCTGGTCGGCGAAAGAGATCTGGCTACGCGTTCCATCAGGCGCGATTTTGCCGCGTCTCCATTGGACGATTTCCTGACCACCGAACGTCTCGACCTGACTCCGACCGACGTCGATCGCTTTGGTTTTCGTTATACCTATCAGCGCGAAAAAGGTATCGCGGCGAGCACGTTGGTGCGGTCAATCGGTTCGGCGTCGCAAAGGCAGTCGAGCCTGAACAAAACGAATTCATTTCTCGCCAACTACTCGCGCGTTATTTCGCCGGATGACATAAACAACTTCAATTTCAGCTTCAGCACGTTCATCAACGACACGTTGCCGGTCACTCCCGGGCCGCAGCTTACGTTTCCGAGCATTCAGGATGGCGCGTCGTTCCGCGTGCCGCAGCAAACCAAACAGCGCCGCCTTCAGTTCAGCGACACGTACACGATGATTCGCGGCAATCACTCGCTCTACATCGGCGGTGAAGTGCAGCGCGTTGAATCGGACCTCGATCTGAAGGTGTTTCAACAGGGCCGCATCGAGATGATCGAAGACTTTCCGGATTTCGATCGCAATCTCGATGGGCGTGTTGACGATAACGACTTGTTGTTTGCGGTGACGCTGCGCAGCGGCGTGCCGGATCGTTCGCTGATACTTCCGGATACTGACAACTGGTATCTCGCCGGATTCTTTCAGGATGATTGGCGTGTACACCGGCAGTTTACTTTGAACCTCGGCTTGCGCTACGAACTCGACACGGACGTGAAGAACGTGAGCCGCGTCGACGAGCTAAACCCGCTGATTCTTCCGTTTTTGAAAGGCGAGAGAAAACGCGACAAGAACAACTTTGCGCCGCGCGTTGGTTTCAACTTCTCCACGGAGGACGCGCGCACGAGCATTCACGGCGGCTACGGCATTTACTACGACCGCGTGACGCTGGAAATTCAAACGCTCGAACGTGGTCTCGACGGGCGCGCGCTGCCGGTCGAAGTAAAGGCCGGTAACGTGTTCTTCATTCCACCCGAGTTTTTGTTCGATCCGGTCAACGGTGTCTTTCCACCACCGGCGCCGACGCTCGCAAATCCGTTCACGGGTTTCGTGTTGCCGGGCGCGGGCGCCGGTGGCATCAACATCATCGACAACGATCTGCAAAACCCGATGGTCCACCAGATGAACATCGGCGTGCAGCAGGAGTTTGGCCGTGACTTCGTGTTGCGCGCCGATTACCTGCGCAACGTGGGCACGCATTTCATCATCGGCCGCATCATCGGCACTGTGCCTTTCAATCCCGTTGTCGGTGGACCAGACCTCGTAAAGAACCTCGAGTCAAGCGTGCGCACAAAATACGACGGGTTGCTCATGAGTCTCGAGAAGCGGTTCTCGAATCGTTTCCAGTTCCGCGCGTCTTACACGCTGTCGCGATCGAACAACTTTGCGAATGACGATCAGATTCCGTTTTCAAACGGTCCGATCGATTCGAGCAATCTCCAGTTAGAATATGGGACAACGCCGAACGATCAGCGTCATCGGTTCAGTTTTTCGGGCGTGTTTCAACTGCCGGCGGACATTCGCGTGTCGCCGATACTGACGCTGGCGTCGACGGTGCCGATGGACATCCTGCTTCCCGACGGCAGCTCGCGTGTTTGTGAGTTGGAGCGGAACGCGGGCGCGCGGCAGTTTCAGACCGGCGCGGAGTTGAATGCAGTGTTGAATCAGATCAACGCCGCCGGTGG